>CAYSAH010000047.1:0-14191 GCA_964428945.1 uncultured Bacteroidaceae bacterium
TCCTGTAATAAGACTTGCCGAAATTTATCTCTATTATGCCGAAGCTGTTAATGAGTTTTCCGATCCGAACGGCACAGCTTCCGGATCTTCGTTAACTGCAGTTGAGGCAATCAACAGGATCAGGAACAGGGTCGGGATGCCCGACGTTCATGCCAGGTTTACCGCAGACAGAGATTCTTTCCGGGAACGGATCTGGAACGAACGATCTGTTGAACTTAGTTTCGAGGGTCACAGATGGTGGGACATCAGAAGATGGCACATCGCCCATCTACTGGAAAACCGCACACCACGAACAGTGCACCTGTATCGTGAAACGGATCTGAACAACTATCCGACAGGCTACCGTTTTGAAATAAAAGATGATCAGTTTCCCGTACGCGTTTACGAAGAAAAACACTATCTCTATCCGCTACAATTGAATGATGTCAGCATGTTTGAAAGTTTTTATCAAAACCCGGGTTGGTAGAATTTTAACGTATTACTTATTTCAACAATGAATCGAAGCTTGAAGTCAACATTATACATAGCAGCCTTACTGATCGTATGTTCAGTCTTTCCTAGCCCTTTACATGCACAGGTTACAGATACCACAAGGACCATTTCTTTGAATGATGGGTCTCCGAAGATCTCTGTAAATTTTAATCGGATCAAAGAAGAAAGAATAACAGGATCTGTATTCCGGATTACTGGGGAAGAGTTAAGAAAGAATCCCACGAATGACCTAATGCAGGCACTCAGTGGAAGATTACCCGGGTTAATAAGTCACCAGGAATCCAATACCCCTGGGGGTGCCATGTACAATTTCAGTTTACGGGGAAAAACACCGATGATTTTATTGAATGGCATACCCCGCGATATCGTTGTGGATCTGAATGAGATCGAAGAGGTAATTGTTTACAGGGATTTCGCAGCTGCAGCGATGTATGGTGATGTCGGCGCCAATGGAATCATTAATATAATAACAAGGAAAGGAAATCCAGGTGGCAGGAACATTGAAGCAACATACCAGTACGGCATCAATTCTCCTTTGCAACTGCCCCAGTATCCTGAAGCTTATGATGCTGCACTGTTATATAACCAGGCAAGGATGAATGACGGAATGGCACCTGTTTTTGATGCAGATGCACTGGATGCATTTAACAAGCAGTCGAATCCGTTTCGATACCCTGATATTGATTATTATGGAACTTTTTTGAGAAGCAATACTCCTCAGCATAACCTGACAACCACTTTTTCAGGAGGGGATTCAACCATTCAGTACTATTTACACGGTGGCTGGCAGTCGAACAAGGGACTGGAGAGCATGGGTGAACGTATCCAGTACAACAGGATGTTACTGCGATCGGATCTGGATATAATGCTAAACGATATTGTTAGCTTAAACCTGGGTATAACCGGCTGGATGGACATCAGCCGTACCCCTTCGACCGGAGTGGAAGAAATGTTCAGTATCATGTCCTCTTATCCTGCCTATGCCATTCCAATGCAGCTGGCCGATACGGCGTTTATAGTGAAGAGAGATTATCCGGATAACCTGCTTTCAAAGTTGACAGCAGAAGGTTTCTCGCGATCACAAAAACGTACTGTGAACTTCAACCTGGGGCTTGATTTCAATCTCGATAAATTTGTCAAAGGATTGTCGATGAACAGCTATATCTCCCTTGATTCCTACAATGAGTTGGTTGAAGGTACAGAGGGCAATCCTTTACTTTATGAACCGGAATATGTGGCAGGCTCGAACGGTGAGGACTCCCTGGTCCTTCGCGTTTATGAATTTGAAACCAAGGATACCGAAATCAGCCATATTTCAGATGATATCAACCGGCGTTATACCTTCTATTCGAAGTTAAATTTTGAACGCGTATTCGGAGAGGATCATTTTTTAAATGCCAGCCTGCTCTATTTTCAAAATGCCCTTGAAAGAAGAGGGAAAACGGGAGACAATAAGAACCAGATGATCAATGGCTCCCTGAACTACAGCTATAAAGGCAAATATTTGATTGACGGCTTCCTGTTGTATACAGGGACGCAAAAACTCATTGGCAATAACAAGTTTAATTTTTCCCCCGGCCTTGGGGTTGCCTGGATCGCCAGTTCAGAACCTTTCCTTCAGAACATAGATTTTATCAGTTTTCTGAAGCTCAGGGCATCCATCGGAACTGTTGGCTTGGTAAACACTACAGAATACTACGTATACAGGGATGCCTGGTATTCCTCGGATGTAGTACGATTTGGAACCAGGGACAAAAATTCTGACTTTGACGCCTATATACTGGAGCTAAGCGGAAATCCGGATGCGGTGTGGCCTGTAATGCGCAAAATCAATATAGGTATCGACGCTTCGTTTTTTAACAATTCCATCAGGTTAACCGCCGATTTCTATCACAATACCTATTCAGGGCAGCTGGACCAATTATTCGATCTTCGATCAGAAATGGAGGGTGATCAAAGATTTATTCCTTATGAGAATTATAACGAAACGATCAACAGGGGAATAGAATCGGGTCTGAGCTACAGCAATGTTATAGGAGATTTTTCATATGTTTTCGGTATAAATTTATCCTATGGAAAGGAAAAATATTCGCAAGTTGCTGAACTTGATTATCCGGATGCATACAGGAGTATGAAAGATCAACCGGTCGATGCGATTTGGGGTCTTGAATCAGATGGATTGTTCCAGACCATGGATGAAATTTCTGTTGCTCCCGAGCAAATGTTCGGTGAAGTGTATCCGGGGGATATAAAATATATAAATCAGAACGGAGACGACCTTATTGATGAGCGGGATTATAAGATCATTGGGAACGCTGTGCCGGAATATGCTTTTGGCAGCTTTCTTCAGCTTGGCTTTAAAGGTTTTGAATTGTACATACAGGGTGCAGGTACCTTGGGATATAACCTGATGTTGGATAATGCATATTATTGGAATTATGGCCTTGATAAATACTCTGCAATCATGCTGGGCGATTATCCACGGTTAACTACTATGGGAAGTACCAACAATTTCAGGTCATCGGATTACTGGCTTGCGAATGGTGCCTTCTTTCGTTTAAAGACGGTGGAACTTTCCTATCAATTACCCTTGAGCTCCAACCGGGGACATGACAGAGGTCTTAAAATTTTTGTCAGGGGAAATAACCTCCTCACATTTTCGGAACTGAAAGAAAGCGACCCCGAGAACATCAGCGCCGGGATCACCGGTTACCCACTGTATAAAATGCTTGCTTTTGGTGTTTCTGTAAAACTATGAAGCTAATTGCGAATAAAAATGAAAATCCAAAAATACCATATCGTTGCCTTAATCATTTCAGTATTGGGCTCTTCCTGTGAATTTCTGGATCCCAAACCCATGGGATGGCTTACAGAAGAAGATGTGCTGAATCACCATGAATGGACACCCGGCATCATAGACCAGGTATATTATAATTTGTATGAAGAATATATTGACGGGAATTCTGAAGATTGGACGAGGCACCTTGGAGTTCTATCCGATTATGCAACGGACAATGCAGTACCCGTGGATTATGTATCCCGTGTCGGAACGGGGGGATGGTCTGTGGAATACAATCGGACAAGTACATGGAGTATTGCCTATTCCAATATCCGTACAGTGAACTACTATCTTGAAAACGGATTTAACACCTGGTATTCAAGAGATTCCACGCGCAATGCAGAGCTTAAGAAAAGATACAGGGGGGAAGCATTTTTTCTGAGGGCCTGGTTGCAATGGTTGTTGCTGCGCGATTATGGAGGACCTGCTGATGCCAGTGGGGAGGAAGTGCTGGGGTTTCCCATTATAATAGAAAATGCGGATGCCGTGGATTATGCCGGTTTAAAACGCAACACCTATTCGGAGTGTGTGCAGCAGATCACGGCTGATTGTGACAGTGCCATAGTGTATTTGCCAAATCAATACATCACAACTGATCCCATTACGGGAGCTATCAATAAGGGCCGTGCATCAGGTGCTGCCGCTATGGCTCTGAAATCAAGAATGTACCTGTATGCAGCCAGCCCTGCCTTCAATCCAACGAATGACCAGGCGAAGTGGGAAAAAGCTGCTGAAGCTGCTTATGTGGCGATCATGGCAACGGGAGGGCTGTTAAAACTACAGGAGTTTGGTGATTTTGATAATACAGATAACGATGATCATATCTGGAGGTCCCAATACAGGAACACAAACGTCATTGAGCAAGCACACTTCCCCCCATCACTTTTTGGAAGAGGAGCGTGCAATCCTTCTCAGAACCTGGTAGATGCATTCCCTATGCGGACAGGCTGGCCGATCACAGAACAACTGTCGGGATATGATCCTCAAAATCCGTATGCAAACCGTGACAAAAGGTTCGCTAAATTTATCTGGCACAATGGTATAAATCAAATCGGGGACCAGGAGGTAGCGATTGAGACATTCAGCGGAGGAGCCGACCTGGCCGGAGGAATAAGAACATATGGAACGCGCACAGGCTATTACATGAAAAAATTCAATGCTGATGTTTCCCTCGACCCTGCAGAAACGACCTCAAGAGCGAGAACCGATAAGTTCGTGGTATTTTTCAGGAAAGCCGAATTATATCTGAATTTCGCTGAAGCAGCTAATAAAGCATATGGGAATCCTTTAGCTGATGCACCAGGCTTTACCTTTTCTGCAGCAGAAGCAATAAAAATAGTACGGGAAAGAGGGGGTATTTTTCCCGGTACCGATTTTTACACAAACTTAATGGCTGCAAATACAGATACTTTTGAAGAGTTGGTTCAAAATGAGAGACGCATTGAATTTTGTTTCGAAGGTCACCGGTTTTACGATGTCCGCCGATTAATGCTAGATATGAACATGCCGGTCATGGGGGTTCAGATAGAAAAAACAGACTCCATCGGATTCAGTTACGAAACTGTTGAGGTCGAGAAGAGGGATTTTGAACCTTATATGATTTACGGACCAATTCCGTATAGCGAAATATTAAAGAACAAGAATGTCATTCAGAATTATGGCTGGAACTAAATATATGATTACCATGAAGAGGATACCTTATGTAATTCTGCTTGTTTGTATTGGTTTCCTGCTGAATAGCTGCGAAAAATATGAGGAATATATGGTGGATTATCAGTATTCCGCAGTGTATTTCCCCCACGCTGTGATTGACAGAACTGTGATCGTCGGTGAGTACATGGATATTGGAGTGGGTATTTTCCTGGGAGGACGTATCGAGAATTACGCCGAGGAGTGGGCGACTTTTGAACTTGATCCTGAAATTCTTTCAGGTACCGGATACACGCTTTTACCTGAAGCTTACTATTCGATGGACAAAACCGGGATAATAACCATCCCGCAGGGAAAGTTCCAGGGCTTTGCCAAGGTTGCGATTGATCCCGAGCTCTTCTGTGCCGATTCCCTTTCCTTGACTTCATCCTATGCACTGGGGTTCAGGTTGCTGGAAACTTCCGTCGATTCAATTCTCACAGGCATGGAATCGACCATTATCAGTTTTAAATATATAAATACCTATGATGGAAATTACTATCATAAAGGGAGGGCTGTCGGTTATTCAGAAGGCAATCCAGTGGATACCATGATGTATCCGGAGGATGATGTATGGAACCTGGCCACTTTTTCCCCGGATGGTGTGACAGCCCCCGAAATGGGAAATATATCTGGTAATGATTACTTGATGGATTTGGTCATCAATCCGGATAATTCAGTCAGTATCCGGAAAAATACCGTCGCAGATAAGGATGTAACCGGAAACTCCGGGGAATATCTTCCGGATTCAAGAACGTTCATTCTCGAGTATTCATTCAGTCATGAGGGCAAAGAATATACTGCAAACGACACATTGATCTTCAGAAACAGAATTGTTGATGGTGTAAATCAGTGGGATATTTAAGATTCATATTCCTGATCCGAAATCTTTATTAAAACATGTAATTATGAAGAGAGCTTTTATTATACCTACCTTATTATTGATATTCGCTTTTCAGCTTCATGCAAATAATGTCCTGCTTTATCCGGGTTTTACAATTTATATCAATGATTCAGGTTCGCCGGGGATTGCAAATTCCCTGGATATCCTGCAGAGGGATCTTAAGAAGACGCTGGGAAAGGAATCCATTATCCGTTCAGATTTGAATCAGCTTAAAGGTGCATCAAATTCAGTGATCATTCTGAACCAGGGAGCTGGAAATATCGCTTCAATTCCTGATCTGGAGGGTTTCGAACGGCATAAATTATTTGTCCACAACGGTAATTTGATACTTCAGGGGGCTGACATCCGGGGAACCATATTTGCCATACTCACATTCAGCGAAAAGTTCCTGGGTGTAAAACCACTTTGGTTCTGGTCAGGTAGTCCCTTTAAAGCAATTAAGCAGATTGACATACCCGGCTCTTATGAATTCGATTCGGGAGAGCCATATGTAAAATACAGGGCCTGGTTTCCCAATGATCAGGACATGTTCGATCCGTGGCGGCAGCTTTCTGAAATCAATAATGAGATCTTATATGAAACCCTGCTTCGGTTAAAAATGAATACCATTGAGGTAGAAAAAACAATAGACTATTCAAAACCTGGCGACATCACAGACAATACCAGGATCATTGACCAGTATGGCCTGATCATTACATTTCACCATCATTCTCCAATGAATTCGAAATTGCAGGATTGGTACACATACCGGGAAATGATGGGTAAAGAAGGAAGGCCTGATTTTGAACTAAAATATATGTCTGAATTGGAAGAGTTCTGGCGTTACAATGTTAAAACGCTGATTGATAATGGTATTGATGATATCATCTGGGGAGTCAATTTCAGAGGGGACGGGGATATTCCGTTCTGGACAACTTTCAAGGATGCTCCCAAAGATATGGAGGAAAGAGGAGTAGTCATTAACAATGCTGTAAACAGGCAAATTCAGATACTTAAGGAGGAGAATGGCGGGAAATTACCGATGACGCGGATGATTTTCTATGATGAAATGTCCGATTTGCTGGCAGAAGGTATCTTAATCCCCCCGAAAGAGGAGAACCTGATCTGGAACTTTGTCGCAGCACGTCGTGATCATTTTCCAAATGAAGATATACGGTCCTTATCGATCAATGAAGATGTTCAACTTGGATATTACATGAACCTGCAATTCACATCAACGGGATCGCACCTGGCGCAGGCTGAAGGACCCTGGAAAATGGAAAAGAATTATCGGTATGTGAACTCCAGGAATAACCAGCCGATGGCTTTTTCAGTGACAAATGCTGGTAATATCCGTGAGCACTTATTGACGCTTACAGCAAATGCAGAAATGATGTGGAATTTCAACACCTACGATTCCGATGAGTTCCTGGTAAATTTCTGTAAAAAGTATTTCGGGGAGGAGCATGCAGAATCAGTTTACGAATTGTACAAAAAGTACTTTCATGCCTATTGGAATCAAAAGAAGAATGACCTGGCTGGTTTCGACCGTCAATACATTTTTCATGATCTGAGGTATAAACAAACAATCAGACAATTGTCGGAGTTGTTTTTTGATCCTGTAAATTACAACGCGCTTCAGGATTACTCATGGGAACAATTGTCCAACAGGACCTTCAGAATTGTTCCTGAGGACAATGGAGTGCAGACACAAATGGAAGCCATCATAAAAGGCACCCTTCAATCCTACGATAGATTTAAGGAAGTTACGCTTTTGGCCGATAGTTTATTGACACTAATACCCTTGGAAAACCAGGTATTTTTTAACGATATTCTCCGATACCAGGCGCATTTTATGATGTATTTAAATGAAGCTGTTCACCAATATTGCAAGGCTTATATAAGTACTTCGAAAGCCGAACAGCTCAACTTGTTGAAAAAATCACATTATGCTGCTGAAAAGGCAAGGCTGAGTTTATACAGTATGGCACACGATCCTTTCAGGACTTGGTATGCTGAAGAAAGGATTTTCGATATCGATGATTTCGTCAACAGAATCAAGGAGACGTATGATACCGCTATTGATTAATTTGGGATATAAAAAAGAAGAATAGTATGCAGAATTATATAACACGCTTTGCTTTATTAACCTTGTTGGCCGGTTCTATATCGGTTCAGCTGATTGGCCAGGTCAAGACCTATCCCCGTGCCGGAAACGCTGTAATAAGCAATGTATTTTCATTAAGCGGGGATGGTACGGTCATTGCGGTAGTGAAATATATGGATTACCACTATGCACATTTCGAGTTAAGTGGTCAGGCTGTAATAGAAATTACAGTTTCAGAAAATATCGGAGAGTATACCATCAGTCCGCAATCCAAGCACATTCCCGGCAATGTTGAAGGCAATAAACTGGCTTTTGATCTTTGGCAGGTTGAATCGAAACATGAAGTGCCAAATTATCTTGTTATCCAGATAAACGACCTGGAAAAGCTGGTAATACTGGCAGACAAGCCAGAAACAGATGTGCCATCTTCATCAGGTGATGGCATTTTCAATGTAATACATGAGCCCTATAATGCAGACAGAACTGGTATCAGGTATGCGCAGACAGCCATACAACAAGCCATCAATGATGCATCCAATGCCGGGGGTGGTACTGTATATGTTCCTTATGGCTTGTATCAGATAAGCGATAATTTATCAATGAAAAGCAATGTAGATCTATATCTTGAACCAGGTGCCGTGTTAAAGGCCCTGACGGATAAAGACGAATATAACATCTCCTCATCAGGTACGATTTCTCCGGCCATGATCGTGAAAAATGTATCGAATGCCAGGATCTACGGGAGGGGGGAGATTGATGGAAGCGGATTTGCAATTATGTCCCCATTGCCCGGGTTTACCGAGCAAAGTACTGAGCATCCCAGGAGGCGCGTCATTGAATTGGAAAATTCCAATGACATCACAATTGAAGGCATCATTGTAAAAGATGGTACAGGCTGGACGGTGGATCTGACGCGTTCTGATACTGTAACCGTTCAAAGTATCAAAGTTCTGAACCATAAAAATATTGAATACAAACTACAGAACGATGGTATTAATTCCACTTCATCTTCAAATACCTGGATCAATCAATGCTTTGTGATGACCATTGATGATGCCATGTGTTCAAAGGCGCGATATGGAGATATGGAGAACTGCCTCTTTTCAAACAATGTCAATTACACATCGGCAGCCGGTGTAAAGGCAGGCATGCAGAGTGTAGGCAATATGCGCAATATTGTCTTCAGGAATTGTGATGTGATTCATGGGCGACGGGGCGTGGGAATTGATACAAGAGAGGGCCTGAAGCCAATCACCGGTGTGGTTTTTAATGATATTCGCGTAGAAGAACTGGCGTCAACTTCCGGAGGCACCGATAACTGGATTGAATTCCAGACCACCTATGCCCCTGTATCGGATATTATAGTACGCAGGGTAACAAGTCTTTCGAACAATAAAATTTCACTGGAAGGAAGTTATGATATCACCAATGTGAAATTTGAAGGACTGGTATTGAGTGGAGAAGTCGTTGAATCGGATGACCAGGTTGATTTGACCACCGGGAATGGAATCGATGTTACATATAATTTCACCACCAATTTCTCCGATAATGTGATTACCGACACGACCTACCAGGGCGCATCGGAGGGGTGGACAAACATCGAAAACCTGTTCAATGGAGATGTAAGTGACGGTGCGTTCGTTGTTGCAGGTGCGGCCTGGGTGGAGTTTGACCTGGGGGAGGTCGTCAATGTATTCAGGGCGCGTATTTATGCTCCCGAAGCATCGGGTATAAGCAGCTGGAAAGTCCGCTATCAGGACAATTCTTCTTCAGTGTGGAAAGATGCATTTAATCAAACAAGGCCCATCAGGCAGGGATGGAATGAAAAGGCATTCTTTGTAAATGCAACGAAAGTACAAATATTATTCAGCGGTGAGGGAGCGCAAATGAATGTAAATGAAATACAATGTTTCAGGGATTATGTTCCCCCGGTGAGCACTGCTGACCCTGGTTATTGCCTGCTTATAGAGCCGGATGACCTGGCTGATACGCCGCTATTTGACCCGTTTATTGTCGTTAACGATGAAAATGCATGTAACGGAAGTTATGTAACATCCGATAATAGCGGAGATATGGATACACCTGCTGAAACAGGCAGGATTGTAATTGATTTCAACATTGATAGCGCTGCAACGTATCATGTGTATCTGCGGGTTATTGCATCTTCCGGGACTGATGACTCCTTTTGGATTATCATGGATGGTGAACCTGCTAATTTCAATGGTATTCAGATAAGTTCGGACTGGACCTGGACAGAAACACCAAGACTCTATGAACTGGATGAAGGGGAGCATAAGCTGGAGATTGTTCGCAGGGAAAGCAATACCAAACTCGATCAGATACTCATCACTTCCTCCGGCAGGTACCCAATTGAATGTGGAGACTGTCCGAATGTTTACCCTTTAGGAACGAATGCTTCAATCTTTGAGAGCGATGAAATCAAAGGTCAGACCCATACTTTTTTATACCCGAATCCCACCAAATCATTTGTAAGGATTGATCTGCAATGCACAGAGGAAGGCATCCTGGAGATTTACAGCCCTAAAGGTTCAATTCAGAAAAGTATGGCAATCAAGAAAGACTCGATAGTTGATTTGAGTGGTTTTAGCAGTGGACACTATTTGTGTGTGCTAAGAACGCATGCAATGGATTACCTGTCTAGCAACTTGCTTGTAATTAACCGATAGTAATATGAATTTTTGGATTTTATTGCTTAGGTAATGTAGTAGTTTAGTTAATAGTAGTTTGTAGAAAGGGATTAAATCATGGCAATTAATCCCTTTCTTAATTTATAATAAAACCCCTGACAGATGAACCAATTGAGCGCATAATCCGATAATAAGGATTAGCATTTTGTTCAGATACTTCCGAAGTGATCAAATCCACCTGATTTATTTTAGGTACCTTTTAGTTGATCACCAGTAAATCTGGCTACATCTGAAACAGGTTTTTCAATTGACTTGGCATAGTTAATTTGCATAAGACAGGAGCTATTCCATTGAATTGCTGCAAGTTGAAATTTTTGGAGATCAGTAGGCACAGGTACTGTATATTTTTCTTGTGCACAGGCAGCTATTGTCAGAAGATAAACACTTAGGAATAGCATATATTTTTTCCTTGTATTGTCCTTTCTGCTTGTCCAGGATAAATTTACAAATACCTGGTTCAAAAAAAATCCTTACTTTATGAAATTATCCTTCTTAAACAAATGAATCAAAGGGATGTATGAAACAATCCAGACATCCCTTTGATATTAAATAGTCTTAGTTTTATTTACATTTAATTATTTCACAACAACCATTCGTTTCGTAAGTATGACACCTCCGGAGCGAAGTTGATAGAAGTAGATACCAGCTTTAAGATCTTCTGAAGTCACAACCGCAGTATTAAGTCCGGCCGGAGCGAGTTCATCGATAAGTATTGACTCCTGTCCAATTGAGTTAATCAGCTTAAGTTGAACGTGGGCTGCTTCAGGCAGGGCAAAGCGTATCTGTGTTTCTCCTCTGAAGGGGTTGGGAGCATTTTGCTCCAGTGAAATACAATCAATCTTTCCAGGCAACAGTTTATCATTCGCATTCACAGCTGAAACGTTGTTATCCTCAATACCTCCCTCGATTATAGCACTCTTCTTTAAACTGAGGGCATTTGGATTTGACAGGTTTGCAACCACCTGGTAAGGCCGCATCATCTCATTATCTTCGTGATCGATTATGTGACAGTGCCAAACGTATCCATAACCTTCACTGGGATCGAATGGGAAATATAAATCTGAAACTGGTGTATTGACAGCCATATCAGTTGGTGCCCAACGAACAATAATTGTGGTAACTTCCCCCGGATACATGATAAATGTATCTTTCCATCCTCTCTCATTTGGCAGAGCTGGTTTTACAGGGCCTTTGAGGAAAGGCGTAACATCAGGATTACCACCTATTATTGGAGTTCCTGCAGCTGCCTGATTCGCATTATAGTCCAAAGGTGGACCATACCCTCCTATAAATATTCCGCCAGGGAAAAGAGCACCATATACCGCGCTATATTTATTTACGTCATATCTCTGTCTGCTCATTAGTTGGCACTGAACAAGGTGCAGGTGAATGGGATGCGCATCGGCTGTGAGATTTATAATCTGCCAGATTTCTGTTGTACCCTCCTCCATTGTTTCTGAATAGTAGGTAAACGTTTCAGGGAAGTTTTCATTTGAAACGGCCGTAAAATCAGGTCTTATACCATCTGCAAATGTTGTTTTGTCCACCGACTCTCCGGCCCATTTGGTATTATTAACCAGTGCTTCCAGCGGCCCGGCAGGTCCCATCACTTCGTTCAGTGTGAGTTGTCGTATTTTGGAAACTGTAACTCCTGGAGCTACTAAACCTGCATAATCGGTGAGTGCAACGTTGGTTGTAAGGCTTACAGGTAGCAAACTCTGATCACCAGCTACTTGAGTAGTGTTGTTTGAGCCGGGCACCATTGCACCGTTCACCACAAATTGCATGATCCGGCCCAATGTAGCACCTTGCACCGAAGCTCCTGCAGGATAAGGTGTTTTGCCAGAGTTTCTCATAGTCCACTGGGTCCCTGGTGCACTGGCAGAAAAATCGATTACTACATCAACTCTTTCTCCCGGCATCAGAACCAATTTTCCTCCTGCAGCAGGATTTATCGCAACGGGGGTATTGAGAAAACCTCCATCTGTCCCGATCTGATTAATCACGGGACCAAAAACTCCGCTTGCAAGATCCTGGAGCCAGAGTTCATATGTTCTCGCATTTGATCCGTTCAGGATTCGGAAACGATATTTTCTTGGAGCCACACTAAGGTATGGCCATGTTTTACCATTTACAGTAACAATATCTCCTACGAATTCGGGAGTCCAGAATGGATGATCCAATATATTTGTTGGTAGATTTGGGAAATATAACTTTCCTTCCGTATCAAACATCCTGTCCTGGATTACTATTTCAATTTCAGGCAGGTATGGTGTTGGATTGAAAACTCCGCTTGTTCCTGGAGGGGGCACTTCCTGAACCAGATCATCTCCTGACCATCCGGGAAGTTTAAGTGCATCTTCAGTAGCTCCTCCACGAAGAAAATAGAATCCAGCCATCCCGGCATATACATTTAATCGAGTAACTCCGAGTGCATGGTCATGAAACCACAATGTGGCAGCCTCCTGAGAATTAGGATAAACATAAGGTCCCGGATTAAATGCATGTCCGGTTAAAGCATTTCCAGGAGTAAACCAGCTATCCGGACCACCATCTGACAATGGAGACACTTCACCACCATGCAGGTGCACTGTAATAGGTGGAGCGCCTGTAAAAGGATTGAATCTTGCCGGATCAGTCATTCCTAAGTTGTTTGGATTTGCCCAGTGGAGTGTCTGATCCACCACAAGACCAACCTTGTCATAGGTTTCACCATACAATTCATTGCTATAATGAACATTCAAAGGATTACTTCTTTCAGCTTCAATAGTAAAGGCCGGCCACAGCGGAGGTGTATAGTTGATTCCATCCGTCGAAACCTGGTACACCCAGACATTGGCTTTACCTACTCCGGGAGTGACGCCAACTGTTCCATTTCCAAGTACTGTTCCTGTGGATACAGCAACCTGGGAGTGAGGAACAGCCTTGACATGCAGGTCTGTTGCTGCTTTTGCATCAACCCGCAAGCCAGCGAAATGAGGCAGCGGATCTACAAATTGAGGAACACTTTTAGGATTAAGAGGAATTTGATTAGCCACCTGGCCGTAGGAAACACCTACCGATAAAATACAAATTACCAGTAGAGAAATTGAAAATTTAGTAAAATGTTTCATGTGCATGATATTTAATTTATATTAAGCTTAATTGAATAATCGTGGATAGTTTGGATTAATCCATTCAGATTAGATTTATTAAAAAAATGGTTCGCACCCAATTCCAGACACCTCTCGCTAAAATCGCTTACCGTATAATTTGTGAACATAATCACTTTGACATCCGGAGTTTCTCTTTTAAGTTTTTTCAGCAGGTCTATCCCACTCCCGTCGGGAAGTTCAATATCCAAGATGACAATTTCCGGATCGAAGGATGAAAACAGTTCGATCGCTTCTCTGCAATTGTACGCCTGCACCATGGTTATGTTGTCGCCACTTATCATTTCCGCCTTTTTCAGGATTTTCAATAGAGGGAAAAAG
>CAYSAH010000048.1:0-2550 GCA_964428945.1 uncultured Bacteroidaceae bacterium
AGAATTACCGACCCTGGGAATTATTTCCAGGGCAGGGAGGATGACAGTAGTGAATGGGCCCGGTTTGCAAAGACGATAACCGCGGGCTGGGGAGGCATCTAAGGAAGAGTAAAACTGAGGGCAAGCGATGATGTATATATTGATAATGTATTCATCAGAAACAGGTCCAATATTACAACTTTACAGGTTTTTGTCGAGCTAAGTAATATAAAACCAAAACTGGTTTCAGGGGATCTGAAATTATCGCTGATCGAGCCGGATCATAATTTATTCAAATTTACAAAAGGATTCCACTGATTTTCTTTTCCAGGGGCTTAAGGAAATAGATAGGTATATGTTACCGGACAATGACAGTTTGTATATTAAGAATAAGGAATGAGTTTGTTTCTAATAAAGCGCTTTCCAGACTTAATCCCGTCCTTTTTTACCAGTCAAATGGCGTAACCTGGTAGACATAATAGTTCAGCCAGTTGGTGAACAGCAGGTTGGCATGGGCCCTCCACCGAATAACAGGATCCCTGGAAGGATCATTACCCGGGAAATAATTTTCCGGAATATCAATAGGCAGGCCTTTTGCAACATCACGATCGTATTCATTCTTAAGGGTCAGCGGATTATACTCAAGGTGGCCTGAAATAAAGATCTGGCGGTTGTCGTTGGAAATAACGATGTTTGATCCGATCTGGTCAGACCACGCAAGCAGGGTGAGATCGGGATGGGCTTCAATGTCCTCAATTTTATTCTCAGTATACCTTGAATGTGGTGCAGGAAAAATATCGTCGAAACCCCTTACCAGGTGGTGCCTCCTGTCGGAAATGAAATGGTCGAAAACACCGAATATTTTCTTTTTAAGTTCGTATTTCCTGATACCGTAGTGATAATAAAGTCCGGCCTGTGCTCCCCAGCAAATATGCAAGGTACTGGTGACATTTGTTTTGCTCCATTCCATCAGTTCACATAGCTTATCCCAATAGTCAACTTCTTCGAATTCAAGTAATTCAACAGGTGCGCCTGTAATTATCAAACCATCGTATTTCTTGTGTTTGATATCGTCAAAGGTTTTGTAGAACACCTCCATATGTTCCCGGGATGTATTTTTTGATTCATGGACATCCATGTACAGTAAATCAAGTTCCACTTGCATCGGTGTATTTGAAAGGCTGCGGATCAGGTCGGTTTCTGCCACCTGTTTCACCGGCATAAGATTCAGCAATGCGATCTTAAGTGGGCGGATATCCTGGTGGGCTGCACGGTCCTGCTCCATTACAAATATGTTCTCCTTTTTAAGTACCTCTATAGCGGGCAGGTTATTTGGGACATTGATTGGCATGATCGATTGTGTTTACATATCAAAAGAATAACAAAGATAAGTGTTAAGATGTTGAGATTGACGGGAAATCAGCTAATCTCTTCTTTTTTTCATAAATTTAGCTGTTTCAAAAATGCATATCATGAGGTCAATACTGCTGATTCAAGTCATTGTTCTCCTGCTAATTTCCTGTTCCGGAGAGAAATCAAAAAATAAATTTAAAAGCATGCACAGTGAATACAAACTGGCTATGGTCCAGATGGAGGTTGTGGGTGGGGAACAGGACAGGAACCTGGTTCTTGCATCGGAAAAAATCAGGGAAGCTGCTGAAAACGGAGCGCAACTTGCCCTGCTGCCCGAAGCATTGGATTTTGGTTGGTGTAATACCACGGCAGAAGATGAAGCAGGCCCGATCCCGGGTGGAAAGTCCTTTGAAGCCCTGAGCCGTGCTGCAAAGGAAAATGACATTTTTGTCTGTGCAGGGATCATAGAACGTGACGGCGAAAAACTTTATAATTCGGCTGTTATTATTGACCGTACAGGCAAGCTCCTGATACGCCACAGGAAAGTCAATGAACTGGATTTTGCCCACCCCCTGTATCATCTTGGCAATTTGCTGAATGTTGCAGAGACCGAACTCGGTACACTCGGGTTATTGATCTGTGCAGATGCCAATGCAGCTGATTTTACCCTGTCGAAGTCATTGGGTATGATGGGGGCGGACATAATTCTCTCCCCCTCTGCCTGGGCTGTGCCCCCTGATCATGATAATACAGTTGATCCCTATGGTGCAATGTGGATAAGTGCATACCGCCCCATCAGCAAGATCTTTGACCTCTGGTTTATTGGTGTCAGCAATGTCGGAACTCTGGATGATGGTACTTGGAACGGATGGAACTGCATTGGAAGTTCCCTGGCGATTGATCCTTATGGAGAAGTGGTACTGCAAGGCCCTTATGGTGTTCATGCCGATACCATCCTGTATATTGATGTGAAACTGAAGGAACGGCAGCGAAGTGGTACAGGGTGAATGGAAAGGAGCACAGGAACTGGCTTGTAGCTATCCGTAGTAGCCTAAAAATGTTCAGCATCGATCATGATTTTTTATCATATTGGCTCCTCACAGGATATTTATTCCAGTTCTACAGGAATAAGAAATAATTGTTATTTTTACACTTCATAAACACCGAAACTGTATTTTTTCCAGGAGAATAATATGAATCAAGGTGATTTCTATACCC
>CAYSAH010000048.1:2560-13937 GCA_964428945.1 uncultured Bacteroidaceae bacterium
AATATATTGCCGTAGACGTAATCATTTTTGGATTTGATAAAAAGAAACTGAAACTGCTTTGTATTCAAAGGGATTTTGAGCCTGGTAAGGGCCAATGGTCACTGATGGGTGGCTTTTTGAAAGACGGGGAAAGTCTGGATGCTGCTGCAGCCAGGGTGTTAAACGAGCTCACCGGATTGAGGGATATTTACCTGGAACAGATACAGGCTTACGGAGACCTTGACCGTGATCCTGCCGGGAGGGTAATAAGTGTGGCTTATTATGCACTGATCGATTCTGTAAAATTCGATGAGGAGATCTCCAGGGATTTTAGTGCAGAATGGTTCAGCCTGAAAAGCTTGCCGGATTTAATCTTTGATCACCCGCTTATGGTAAACAAAGCACTGAAAAGACTCAGAAGAAGGTGCAAGACTCAGCCAGTCGGATTTGAATTGTTGCCGGAAAAGTTTACACTTCCCCAGCTCATGAAATTGTATGAGGCTATTTTCCAGCAGAAATTTGACAAACGAAATTTCCGAAAGAAGATATTATCAAATGGTATACTCAGAAAATTAGAGGAAAAGGATATGGAGGGTTCAAGAAAAGGGGCGTTTTTGTATGAATTTGATAAAGAGGAATACGACGGACTGATCCGTAATGGATTTAATTTTGAAATATAATATAACTTGATAATATGACTGATCTGAAAAGCTATGAAGTATGGTTTGTAACCGGGAGCCAGCACTTGTATGGAGAGGAAACCCTGCGGCAGGTTGCATCCAATTCCCAGGAGATTTCAAAAGCTCTAAATAATTCAGCTGAAATACCGGTAAAGGTTATTTGCAAACCAGTACTCATTACTCCTGATGCAATTACAAGTCTTCTCCAGGAAGTAAATATTGCTAAGAACTGTATTGGGATCATCACCTGGATGCATACTTTTTCACCAGCCAAAATGTGGATCAACGGGTTGAAGATACTGAAGAAACCGATCGTTCATTTACATACCCAGTTTAACCAGGATATTCCCTGGGATTCAATAGATATGGATTATATGAACCTGCACCAGAGTGCACACGGTGGACGTGAATATGGATTTATTCTGAGCCGGATGCGCAGGAACAGGAAAGTCATTGTTGGACATTGGAAAGATTTAGAAGTTCAGAAAAAACTGTCCACCTGGCTTCGTGCGGCTGCTGCATGGTATGATTGGCAGGGAATGCGTGTTGCAAGGATTGGAGATAATATGCGTGAGGTAGCTGTAACAGAAGGCGACAAGGTTGAGGCTGAATTGAAATTTGGATATTCAGTGAATGGATATGGTGTTGGAGAACTGGTGAATGTGATTGCCGCAGTCTCAGAAAAAAGGGTAAAGGCGCAGTTGGATATTTTTGAAACAGAATATAAGCTGATGGCCGACCTGAAAGAGGGTGGACGGAAGCGGGAAAACCTGAGGGAAGCCGCAAGAATTGAACTTGGCATGTTCGATTTCCTCGAAGCTGGCGGCTTTAAGGCATTTACAACAACTTTCGAAGACCTTCATGGTTTAAAACAACTTCCAGGACATGCGGTGCAGCGCTTAATGGTGGCAGGCTTTGGTTTTGGAGCAGAAGGGGACTGGAAAACTTCGGCCCTGGTGCGCGCGATGAAGGTAATGGGAAGTGGGCTGAAAGGTGGTACATCCTTCATGGAGGATTACACCTACCATCTGAACCCCTCCGGGATGAAGGTCCTTGGTGCCCACATGCTGGAAATCTGTCCAAGCATCGCTTCAGGAAAAGCATCCATGGAAGTACACGAACTTGGCATTGGTGGAAAAGATGATCCGATACGCCTGGTTTTTGACGTGGCCAAAGGTGCAGGTGTGAATGCATCCATAATGGATATGGGCGACCGTTTCAGGCTGCTTGTAAATCCTTGTGAAGTTGTTGCAGCTGACAAGCCACTGCCAAAGCTTCCGGTTGCGCGGGTCTTATGGGTTCCGGAACCTGATCTTCCAACGGCCGCCGGAGCCTGGATCCATGCAGGTGGAGCACATCATACCGGTTTCAGTATGGCAGTGACTCCTGAAATGCTGGAAGACTTTGCCGACATCGCCGATATCGAGGTCCTCTTCATTGATAAGAATACCACGATCCGTGAATTTAAAAAAGAGATCCGCTGGAATGACCTTTACTATCATCTTTCTGCCGGATTGAAGAAATAAAGGAGTGTCTGATTATGCTGGAGGAACTAAAGGAAAAAGTCTATAAAGCCAACCTGGCCCTGGTTGAACACGGTCTTGTGATCTTCACATGGGGAAATGTCAGCGGTATCAACCGAGAAAAAGGGCTGATCGCGATTAAGCCATCCGGAGTATCGTATGAGACAATGAAAGCATCTGATATGGTTGTTCTTGATCTGGAAGGAAATATTATTGAAGGACAGTTGAAACCTTCTTCCGATACTCCAACCCACATTGAACTGTATCGCAATTTTAAAAATATTGGAGGAGTGGTTCATACCCATTCCGAATGGGCAACATCCTGGGCACAGGCCGGAAAAGCTATTCCGGCCTTTGGAACCACACATGCTGATTATTTTTATGGAGAGATTCCCTGTACAAGGGATCTCACAGCAGAAGAGATTAAAAATGCGTATGAGCTGGAAACAGGGAAAGTGATCGTGCAGACTTTTAAAAACCTCGATCCGGATGCAATCCCTTCAGTCCTGGTCAAAGGACATGCACCCTTTTCCTGGGGTAGTACGCCTGATAATGCAGTGCACAACGCTGTGATACTGGAATATGTGGCCAAAATGGCATTCAGGAATATGATGCTCGGGAATAAGAAACCTATTGAACAGTTTTTACTGGATAAGCACTATTTGCGAAAGCATGGAAAGGACGCTTACTACGGTCAGGAATAAACTGTTTTTAACCATGATAACGATACGAGTTTCCCAGAGATTCGCATCGGTCCTCGAAGTTTCGCTAAAAAATTAAATATTTATGAGTACAAAATACACCATCGGTCTGGACTACGGTACTGATTCTGTCAGGTCGCTGATAGTAAATACGATAACTGGAGAGGAAGTTGCAACATCTGTATTTTACTATCCCCGTTGGAAAGAAGGGAAATACTGTGATCCGACTAAAAACCTTTTCAGGCAACACCCGCTGGACTATCTTGAGGGTCTTGAATATACTATAACAGAAGCCTTAAAAAATGTTTCTGATGAAGTTCGAAGCAATATTGCAGCGATATCTGTTGATACTACCGGTTCAACTCCGGTGGCTGTAAATAAAGAAGGGATTCCACTTTCTATTATCCCGGAATTTGCAGCAAATCCAAATGCGATGTTTGTATTATGGAAAGACCATACTGCTGTGAGAGAGGCAGAAGAGATCAATTCACTTGCCAGGTCCTGGGGTGGCGATGATTTCACAAAATATGAAGGAGGAATTTATTCTTCCGAATGGTTCTGGGCCAAAGTATTGCATGTACTGCGCGAAGATGAGGCAGTGCGAAAGGCAGCCTGGTCGTGGGTCGAGCATTGCGATTGGATCCCGGCGGTTCTTAGCGGGGATACCAGGCCCGAAAACCTGAAAAGGAGCCGATGTGCAGCAGGCCATAAGGCGATGTGGCATGATGATTTCAATGGCTTGCCAGCAGAGGAGTTCCTCCAAAAGCTTGATCCTGTCCTTGCAGGTTTGAAAGAAAGGCTCTTTGAGAAAACCTATACTTGCGATGTAGCAGTAGGAAAGCTGTCGAAAGAATGGGCCGGAAGACTGGGATTGTCTACCGATGTAGTGATTGGTGCCGGTGCATTTGATGCACACCTGGGTGCCGTGGGAGGCCAGATCGAACCCTACTACCTCAGTAAAGTGATGGGGACATCAACCTGCGATATGCTGATCGCACCTATTGAAGATGTGGCTGATAATCTCGTAGGTGGGATCTGTGGCCAGGTCGACGGTTCAATCCTCCCAGGGATGGTAGGACTGGAGGCCGGGCAATCTGCATTCGGAGATATCTATGCCTGGTTTTCGAAATTGCTGATGTGGCCCGTTGAGGAGATCATAATAAAGATGAAATGGCTGGATGATGATACCATCGAGCGCATAAGACTAGAAACTTCGGACAAGATGATTGCAGAACTTAGCGAAGCAGCTGCGAAAATTCCCCTCGAAGTTTCTGCTGTCGTTGCCCTCGACTGGATGAATGGACGCCGCACTCCTGATGCAAACCAGGAACTGAAAGGGGCAATAACGGGGCTAACCCTGGGAAGCGACGCTCCAAGGGTATTCAGGGCACTGGTTGAAGCAACCGCCTTCGGATCAAAAATGATCAACGATCGCTTTATTTCGGAAGGCATAAGGATCGATGGTATTATTGCGCTGGGCGGAGTTGCAAAAAAGAGCCCCTTCGTGATGCAGATCGTTGCCGATGTGCTGAATATGCCCATCAAAGTTGCCCGCTCCGAACAAGCCTGTGCGCTTGGATCTGCCATGGCAGCTGCCGTAGTGGCCGGAGTTCACAAGAATATTCCTGAAGCTCAGAAGGCCATGGGAGGAGGATTTGAGACCGAATATCATCCCGATGCCGGCAGAGCTGCCATTTATGCCAGGCTCTATGAAAAATACCAACGCTTCGGAAAGTTTGTAGAATATGACCTGAAGTAATTATTACATCAAAATAAGAATTTCCTGGTAGTGTTCCTTTGCGATATTTCTTCCTTTAATTCATATACATAAACTTGTTCCAATTCCTTCTCAGGAAGATTGAATGCACAGGAACATATGCAACTAAATATCTTTTTATTCTCCCCATCCGTTGAATAACTCCAGGAATCCGTTGAGAGAAAATCAGGACCTATCTCAATTCAGGGCGATTATAAATAGAAAAAATCCTGACATTTTGCTTCAATCAATCGTGAAGTTTGTCCACCCTGGAACAATTATCTTAAGTTTTCGTATAAGTGGAACCCTATTCTCTATTGAGGTTTCAGGTGCCTATGTTAAGTGGAGTGGAGTGGATTTACAAAATAAAATGTTATTTTCATGTTGTTAAAGTTTTGATTTACTACACAATAACGAAATAAATCTTAATTTTGCGCTGTGCGTTTATTATTTCAGTTTAAGTAAATGAAGTTGAAGATAAAATCGATACTTATCCCGGTTCTTATGTATTTATTTGCTAACCAGGGATTTGCACAGGGCATATATATTGGTGATGAGGACACGGACCCAGCTGCTTCAACGATCCTCGAAGTGGAAAGTTCCACACAGGGAGTACTGCTACCCCGTATGACCCTGGCCCAGATTCAGGCGATCAGTGTCCCGGCAGAGGGACTAATGGTGTATAATACAACCAGTAACCAGGTGGTTTACTTTAATGGCGACAATTGGTTCAACGCAGATGGCACACCTGCATACCTTGAGGTGGGATTGGCCTACCAGGGAGGCATTATTTTTTACGTGGACGGTACTGGACAGCAAGGATGGATCGCCGCCACAGCTGATATAAGCGCTGGTGCAGCGTGGGGCTGTTCCGGAACTACAACCTCTGCCACGAGTACAACAAATGGTGCGACCAATACCACCCTAATCGTGGGAGCTTGTGCTACAGCAGGAATAGCCGCACGTTTATGTGACAATTACAGCGTGGTGGATAATGGAACTACATATGATGACTGGTACCTTCCGGCTGAAACACAGATGACTACCTTGTATGGACGGAGGGCTGTTGTAGGGGGCTTTAACGAAGGTTTCGTTTACTACTGGACTTCGACTGAAGCTACTGCAAACAATGCAAGAAGAGTTATCTTTTTGTCGACAGCTGGGGGAGGAACTGTTTCTTCGAGAACAAAATCAAATTCTTACCTGGTAAGACCTGTACGCTCATTCTAGATATTTCAGAATAACATAAAAGATGAAAAATTATTGTTTAGTAAGCATTTTCCTTCTTGTTAACCTTGGCTTGTTTTCCCAGGGCGTTCTCATCACCGATGATGCTTCAACATCCCCAGATGCTTCCGCCATGCTGGAAATGAAATCCACCAGCAAAGGATTTCTTCCCCCCAGGCTCGACCAGTCTCAGATCGATGCCCTGGCTTCTCCCCAGGCAGGGATGATTGTTTATAACCTTACAAAAAAGATCCCGGTCTGTTTCAACGGAACAGAATGGCTTGACCTTGCAGGAAATACTGTCGATACAGAGCTTGCAGTGGGTGATTACTACCAGGGAGGGATCATTTTTTATCTTGACGGACTGGGAGGAGGTGCGATAGCTGCCCTGGCGGATGTTTCAGATGGCGGAGACTATACTGTTATTTGGGGATGTGTTGGTACGGTAACAGGGGCCACAAGTGCAACTGATGGTGAAACAAATACAGTAACAATTCTCGGCAATGCCTGTTCTGCCAGCAACATAGCTGCTTACCTGGCAGGAAATTATACGGGGGACGGCTATACCGACTGGTACCTTCCGGCCATAAACCAGCTTGCGTTGATGTACACGCTTCGAGAGACCATCGGCGGATTTGCCACCGGGTTTACAGATTGGGGATACTGGTCTTCAACCGAGGTAAGTGCCTCTAATGCAAACTATTATTACTTTTACAATGGAACTTCGGGAAGTGCAGCCAAAGGAGGAGGCGGAATATTTCAGTACAGGGTCAGACCCATAAGAACTTTTTAAATGAGAAGACTAACTACTATAATTTGTTTTATATGCTGTGCATTCTTATATAATGTTCAGTCACAGTCTGTAATTATTTCCGATGATGGCAGCACTTCCCCTGCCGCCTCCTCTATCCTTGAACTGAAGTCAGATTCTGAAGCATTTCTTCTGCCGCGGCTCAGCAGAAGCGGGATCCTTGCTGTTGCCAGTCCCGCCACAGGGCTCATGCTCTATAACAGCGACGATAACCTGGTATTTGTTTTTAACGGAAGTGACTGGACAGACATCGGAGGAAATCCCATAACAGATTACCTGCAGATAGGCGACTATTACCAGGGCGGCATTATCTTCTACCTCGACGGACTCGGCGGAGGGTACATAGCAGCTACAACAGATGTGGATGTCGCCGGCAATTATAATGTGACCTGGGGATGTTCTGGCTCCGACCTCGGGGCATACAGCAATACTGATGGCGCTGCCAACACAGCTACGATTATCGGTGCCTGTCCGACTGCAAATATTGCAGCCGACCTTGCAAATAGCTATTCGAACGATGGTTATACCGACTGGTATCTTCCGGCACTTCTTCAACTGGCATTAATGTATGATAACCAAGCTGAAATAGGGGGATTCAGTTCAACAGATGCTTACCATTCCTCTACGGAAATTTCAGCCACCCTAGTATATATTGTTGATTTTTCAAACGGAAATGCGGTTCCTGGAGGAAGAAGTGGCGTTTATTTGTACAGGGTCAGACCCGTGAGAACATTTTAAATGAGGAGATATATTTTCATTATATCTCTATTATCACTGTATTTTGATGCAGATGCTCGGGCTGTTATCATTGCTGATGACAGTAGCACCACTCCTGCGGCAACTGCAATAATGGAACTTAAATCAGATTCCGAAGCCCTGCTTTTGCCGCGTTTAAGCAGAAATGAAAATTTAGATGTTTCAGGTCCTGCGAACGGACTCATAGTATTTAATAGCGATGATAACCTGGTTTTTATTTTAATGGAACGGTATTGAAGACGCGAACAAGAAAGAAGATGGTATCGCCAGGTGGTTTAGACCAGTGCGGGCTTTCTGAACATATTTTTGATTGATTTTATATACTGAATTATATGTTATTGATGCATTTTAGGAACGGGACGATTTAATATCTTTGCAGGATGATCATTGTTCTGCCTGAGGCATTTACTGTTTGTTGACATAAAAATTACGATGAGGATGAGATTTTTGAAAATAATTGCTTTGTTGCTGCTGAACTTTGTGTCACTTTATATTTATTCACAAGGCTTTATTAATACAGGGGCAAATGTCAAGATCCTGAATGGGACCACAATAGTGATTGCCAATGCCACAAATGGAGATCTCGCCAATACAAGCGGAACATTTAAAAACTACGGTTTACTTTCAATAAAAAGTGATCTGGTAAACAATGGGATCTTCATCAATGGTTCTGATATTAATGGTGAGGGTATGCTGAATATTGATGGTACTGTATCCGGATCAGGTACGAGTGTTGCAGAAAGATATTATTCCGGTCAAAGCAACGACGGGTCCATTCCGAATGGACGATGGTGGTATATCACGCCGGGAGTGGCTGGTGCAAACAGTGACAGTCTTTTCCTGGATGCATTTCCAAGGATATGGGAATATTCGGAATCAAGTAATGCATGGAGCCAGATAACAACTCCCGGAAGTCTGAATGATCTTCAGGGTTATGCTACGCGTGTTGGATCAGATCAAACCGTTCAGTTCAGCGGTTCAGGCTTTTTTGACGGCGCTGTCAGCATCGGGATTACTTCTACAAACGGCGGATGGAACCTGCTCGGGAATCCATATCCGACCACCATTGATATCGATGCAGTCTTAACACGAAACAGTGGTCTGGTTAATGAATCAATGTGGATCAGGACAAACAAAACATTTGCGTCCTATAACAGTGCATCAAACCTGGGGTCAAATGGCGGCGGACAATTTATCTCCAAAATGCAGGCATTTTGGGTACTGTGTACCACAGGCGGAAGTTTTGGTTTCCAGGACAGTGATAAAAATACCCAGGTGGCCAGTCTCCTGAAATCTGCTAGTGCAGATGTTCAACCTACGATAAGACTTGAAGTTTCAAATGACGATATTCGAGATGAAGCTATATTTGCCATCAGGGATAATGCCGAAGAATTCTACGAGCGCTTCGATACCTGGAAGAAATTCGGATCGGCAAGTGCAGAGCTCTATTTCGAACTCGAAACAGGCGAACAACTCACTGCCAATGTGATCCCGCAAGTTCCTGATTCCGGAATCTATAGTCTTGGGATCCGTATTCAACAAGCTGGAACATACGCGATCTCAGTGAAGGAATTTGAATGCTTCCCTGAAGAAACAGAAGTATATTTGGATGATCTCGAGACAGGGGCCAGCGAACTGATCAGTGATGAAACAAGCTACCAGTTTGACTCTGAAGCGCTTACATCAGCAGACCGTTTCCAGCTAAGATTTTTAACAAAATCGGTAGTTTCAGTTACTTCAGTCAGGAAGTTCCGGGACCCAAAAGTTTATGGCTACAGGAATAATATTTACATTCAAACCGGCGGCCATGGGATAGAGGAAGTCGAACTTAAAATAGTCGATCTTTATGGAAGGGAGATCAAACGTGTGCGCATGGAAGGTTCTGATCGCTATACGCTCCAATTGAATGAGGTGAGCGGAATTTATGTTGTTCAATTCCAGTCAGGGGGTAAACAATATTCAGAGAAAATCGTCATTTCTAAATAGAAGCTTAAGTTTAAGAAAGAATCCATCAATGAAAAAGAGAAAAGAATACACCAGGCCTACACTAAGGAAACTTGAAATTGATAACCAGGCTTCGATGATCCTTCAGTCTCCGCCACTTGATCCGCCTGATATAAGCCTTGGCTTTTTTAAATTGCCGTTTTGATAGACATTTCCGGTAAATATAAGCCGGAAGGGGAATTCGTGATCCGGCAGGTAGAGCATGATTTCCTGTTGATCCCTGTAAATAATGATACTGTGGCTCTCGATAGCGCATTTATAATGAACGAATCGGGAGCTTTTATTTTTGATCTGCTGGACGGTAAGACTGCCGGCAATGAAATCATTGATAAGTTATGTGCGGCTTTTGAGGTTTCGAAGGATGTAGCTGAAGTTGATTTCATTCAATTTCTCTCAGACCTGGACCGGAGTTTCCATCTAATTTCCACGTGATATGGATGAGGTGGTATACCATATCAGGATTTCCAGCCTGCTTGTAAGCCTTCATACACGGATAAGAAATGTTGCCCTTGTTCTTCCAGAAGCTTTCAGAAATTTTATTTTTCAGGGAGCTGAAAAAGCTGATTTAGATATTGAAGTCAAAGAATTGATCGAGGACTGTGAGCTCGATAAGCACCTTTCAGTCGCAAGCTATGTTGCCTCCGATCATTCCCTGGTGCCCCCGAACATGCGTCCCCCGTCTTACCTTTGGGAGGTCAGAATAGAAAATGCTGGTTACAGGATCGCCACCTGGAGCCAGCAAAACAATTCATACCTGCCTGTTGAGATTAGGTTCACCCCGGGAATGAGAAGCATTGAAGTTTCTTCTACGCTTGTGAACAAGGAACTCTTTCCCTTTGGATTTCCTTCAGGATCACTCCTGGTCTATCTGGTCTCCGCCTTGGTCCCCGCAATGCTCATTCATGCTTCTGCGGTAGATTATGAAGGCAGAGGCTATCTCTTTACCGGACGTTCAGGTGTGGGAAAATCCACCATGGCAAAGCTCTGGCAGTCGCAGAATGCCAGTATTATTCATGACGATCGTATAATGGTGACCCGGGAAAACGGAAGCTGGATTATCGGCAGTACACCACTTTACCCTGGTGACATATCACTCACTTCCAAACTGGATTCGGTATTCATCCTGAAAAAGGGTACAGAAAACAGGGTGGGCCTGCTCAGAGGAATGGCCGGATACATCGGATTGCTTGAACACACGGTACAGCACCAGTATGATGAACGGATGATCTCTTTACTGCTCGAAACACTGGGTAGCCTGGTAAGTGAAATTCCCGTTTATGAACTTACCTTCAGAAATGATCCGGAAGTGATCAAATATATCCTTGAAAATACTGCAAAATGAAAGAACAGCATACCATACCGCAAGAACTTTCAAAGATTGCAGCTGAATTAATTGCGAATGGAAAAAGCCTTACAGTTCTCGTTACAGGTACATCCATGTATCCCTGCCTGCGCGATGGCGATACCGTTAAAATTGATCCATTGAAAGGAGCCCCTGTAAAAGGGATGATTGTTGCCGCGAGGCAGGATCATAAGTATGTTGTACACAGGATAATAAAAAGGGCAGGTTCCGATAAATATATCCTGAGGGGTGATTTTTACCGAAAAGCTGATCCGCCAGTTAATAAAGATGACTTATTGGGACAGATTACGTTTTATACAGGAAGAGGAGAAAATGTATTCAAGAGGACCAGGATCACCGATCCGGTGTGGATAGCTTTTTTGCGGCCACTGAGGAAAATTCAGTACAGGCTCACCCATTCTTTCTGACCTTCGAGACCATATAGCGGATGCTATGGGTAATAAGTCGGTAGGGATAATACAGCAGAATTGCAACATTCGACCGGAGCCTGTAATATGTTCTCATATAGGTAAAAACGGGAAAAAGAACCGTAAATGTATACCTTATTCGATCGCCAGTACTCCCGGCGGCAATATAC
>CAYSAH010000049.1:0-13894 GCA_964428945.1 uncultured Bacteroidaceae bacterium
CATTGGCTGAAAGGTGATCATCCCTATCCCCTGGTCTAAAAGAAAATCCTGGAGTCCATCCTCGATCCAACGATTGAATATAGAGTAACTGGGCTGATGGATAAGACACGGGGTCCCAAGATCTTTGAGGATCTTTACAGCTTTCTTTGTCATTTCAAGGTCATAGTTGGAAATTCCTACATATAGGGCTTTCCCTTGTCGGACGAAAAGATCCAGCGTACCCATTGTCTCTTCAAGCGGGGTATCGGGATCCGGCCGGTGTGAATAGAACATGTCAACATAATCAACCCCGAGTCGCTTAAGACTTTGGTCCATGCTTGCAACAAGGTATTTCTTTGATCCCCATTCCCCATATGGACCTTTCCACATGTCGTATCCGGCTTTTGTCGTAATCAGGATCTCATCCCGATAGTTTTGAAGTTGCGTGCGCAATATCTTTCCAAAAGTTTCTTCAGCTGAACCCGGAGGATTACCATAATTATTTGCAAGATCGAAATGGGTAATTCCCAGGTCAAAAGCCCTGCAAATGATTTCTTCACAGTTTGCATAAATATTATCTTCACCGAAATGTTGCCAAAGACCTATTGAGATTGCTGGTAATTTTAAACCACTGTTGCCAACTCTGTTATAAACCATATTGTTGTACCTGTCTTCTGCTGGTAAGTATGCCATTTTTAACTTTTTTAGTTTGTAATATTCTTATGGTTACAAAAGTAAGTTAAGCCAGATGCGAGTTATGTACTATTGTATAAAAGGTGTAAAGCATAGTTCGAATATGCGGAAAATAAATGGCCGGTCTCCTGTGAGACCGGCCATGAAATATATTGAGATATTACGATTAAATGTGAAAGCCAGGTCAGAAATATGCTTGTAACCCTAGTTAAACAAAACTGTCATCCAGCTTTCTACAGTTAGCTCTTCTTCAGGGCTTTCATTATTTTCATAAAATGGGGAGCTCATCCATTGCTCCACTTCAAGTTCAGGTTCAAATCCCTTGTAAAAGGGTTCATTCATCCATGATTCAACATCGCTGGTTTCAAGTGCGTCTGAGAAGGATTCAGTCATCCATCTTTCGGATGTGAGTTCCTGTTCATAAACAATTTCGACGCTGTTAACCGAGATGCTTTTTACCACAACGGGTTCAAAGTTCTCATATGAGGCATTTGCAAAATCGTTACCCAGCTTAGAATATTTAGCGTAGTAGAAGACCGGTCTGTCTTTTGGTCCATGGTCCTTAAGGGAATTAAAGGCTTTTATTGCACCCTCAGCGAGCAGGCCTTGTCCGAAACCAAGTGCTGTAAATAATACAAGAAAAATAATTATGCTTACCCCTCTTTTTGACTCTTTTGTGTAGATTCTTGCTTTCATAACTCTGATTTTAATCGTTTGAGATTGCTACTTCATATAGTGTGCCAAAAAATGTAAAGATCAGAAAAACAGTAATATAAAAGAATATATACAATTCTGCTATTTGTAAATAATGAACGTTACCGAATGGAAGATGTCCGATATCGGACAGCTGTTAATGAACAACCCTCACTTTATTAATTCACTTCAAGATTTCTTAGTTATATTCATCCATGGATCTTCGATTCTGCAGTGCAATCCTGTTCAAAAATTGAATTATTCCGAGGTCCTTTATATGTTTTAATGTTGTTCATATATTCAATATTCTCCGACCTGGAAATTTTTTATCTACGTTTAAATGGAGTAATTCTGTATTAAATCCATTCTTTTCTTGGTTGATTGCAATTAAACCTATAACATGTTGCCCAACATGTATTTTGTGTTAATGAAATAACGATAAATTATTAATTTTAGCACTAGTAATATAATAGGATAAATAGTATTACATTGGGATCGAAATTAATGGTGTTTATATTGTACATGTTATCGTGTGGACTGGTTCATGGTCAGTCCACACTTTCATCTCTGCATAGTATCTGCAACAACTTCATCAGCATTTCAGGGGAAACCAATCTTAACAGCTTTGAGCTGCAGCAGAAGGTTCCTGATCACCTGATATGTGGAGCAGACGATTCACAGTGGGTGCCGGTCCCGGAAGAAAAACTTTATATGATTACTATTCCTGTCCATAATTTCATTGCAAACAATAGTATAGTTTATAAAGATTTCCTGAAGCTCGTGAATGCACCAGAACATCCTAACATTTTTATTTTTATAAGTGAAGATCAACTGGAGAGCCTGTTCAAGGGTCGGTCATCTTATTCACCTACTATCGGGGTTTTTGTAAACGGAGTTACTCGAACTTATAAGATTCCATGCCAGATTTCAGATTGTTTTGATGGTAAGATAACCCTTAGCGGAAGCACGATCCTTATGCTGACAGATTTTAAATTAGACCCACCTCAAAAATCTCTTGGATTGATTAAAGTGCAAAACGAACTTATTGTTAAATTTGAATTTGGCTTACCCTCGAAGGGGCAAAATAAACTAACAAAAACTTGAAATTCAGCACCAGGACACGTTACGGTATCAGGGCGATGGTTGAAATTGCACGTAATTCGCCTGAACCAGGGATATTCCAGAAAGATATATCTCTTAACCAGGATATTTCCAATAAATATCTGGATCACATCATTCATGCCCTGAAGGTTGCTGGATTAATTGTTAATCTGAAGGGGAGGAAAAGCGGATATATTCTCACCAGGCCTGCGGAAACAATTACAATATTTGATATACACAGTGCCTTTGAACCGGGTATCTGTGTTATTGATTGCCTGAGCCCAAGCTATAATTGCGAGCGGGAAAAAGGCTGTGAAGCAAAAGGATTTTGGGGAGTACTGAACCAGCAGATTAGTAACTATTTTAAGTCGATCACCCTGAATGATCTTCTGCAAAACAGGGAAATTCTTGAGGATTCAATTGTTTAGAACAGGTCTTTGATGCTTCTCCATAATAGTAGTAAAAGTCATGCCTTCTAAAACCTGCCCTTTTCAATTTCACGTTTGATGTAATCAGCTGCAAGATGTGCTTCGAATTCAACTTCTCCTGCAGGCAAATATTCAAGCAAGATCCAATCTTCGGCATAGCTGTATTCTTCACCCGGATTTAATTTCTTCATTGGAGAAACAGGCTCCATTTCCGCAAATACACCTTTTTTGACATAAAAGATGTTTTTCAGTCCAAAATCTTCCCCATATCTCTCAAGATCAAAATGCCTGTAGCTCTTAATCAGCAGCAATCCCTTGTATGCATAAGCCATCCATCCGTCAATCGAATCAACCCCATATTTTTCGTTAGTCAACTCAGTCGTTGAGAGTGCAAATAGTCCATTCCTGGTCTCAACGCCTCTGTCATGGGGATCGTTTTTGAAGTTGAGTGGTTCGCCCCAGATATAACGGCCCCACTTTGCCGGGTGGATGCTGTCTGGATTTAGAGTAGTAAACAGTATTCCACCAGATTTTACCAGGGTCCTTCCCCAGAAGAAATATTCTTTGATACTGGCAGAGATATTTTTCATGGTTTGAACAATGCTCACTCTTCCCGAACCTGGATCCAACCTGAAGAATCTCTGTGTCTGCAGTCCAAGTTCATAATCATATTCGCTTGTGATCTTCAGTGAGAGACCATCAATAATTTCAGCCGAATATGGCCCCATATAACTCAAATTGTGAATTTTAGCAGTTTTCTTCTCAGGGCCATAATCAAACCTTCCTCCATCGGGATCAAACCAGGTTCTTTCATAATCGCTTAATAGTTTTCCATTCTGAGTTTCGTCTTCATAGATCAGATTTGTACCATTCCTTTCAAAACACATGAGCCTGCCGCCAGACGAACAATTGATAATGATCTTTACCTCTCTGTTTTCAATTTGAAAGCAGTTTTGCCAACCCCGGTATGTAATTTTTGATATCAATCCACCTGCACCATTTTAGTTTCATCCGGATCCTCTTCCCGGCTCAAATGGAATAGTGCATCTCCGCGGTTTACAATTGGAGCAGTATTCGCACAAATGATATGGCAGGGGTAGGGTGCACGAACAGCTTTTTCATAATCTCCATAGGGATCTTTGATCATTCCCAGCAAGGTTTTTTTATTGACCCATTTCCCGTTTATATCCTGTGGGTAGAACAAACCGGAAGATGGGGCCCGCAACCATGTTGTCTTATGAATGACAATTGAAGGGTGCAAGATTTTTGGCTCTCCGTCATGTAGCCCAAGGAAGCGCATTATATTTATCGCCCCTTTAACCCCGTAATCAATCACTTCCAGGTCAAGACTTTTAGTTTTTCCACCTTCAAAAAGTAATACCTTTTTACCCATTTTTGTAAGGGTTTCACGGATGGTCCTGGGAATAGTTTTTGAATGGATCACAAATGGAGCACCGAAGGCCAGAGCCAGGTCAGTATTTCCCTCTATTTCGAGGTTACAGCGAATTTGTGTGATATTATTCCTCTCCGCACTTCCCGTATGAAAATCAATTACATAATCAACTATTGGAGCGATCTCTGTTCTGAAATGATAGGCAAACTGACTTGCAAGGGAACCATCGGCAGTGCCCGGGAACACACGGTTAAGATCTTTACCATCAGGCAATTCCCTGGTTTGGTTCAAAAATCCGAATACATTAAATACAGGAATACTGATGATCGTCCCCCGTTTTGGCCGGTTCATTCCCGATTTAATGAGTTCCCGGACAATCGCTACACCGTTGGTTTCATCTCCATGGATGCCGGCAAGAAGCAACAATACAGGTCCTTCATCCTTTGCTCTTTCAATATTAATTGGGATTTGGATCTTGTTCCGGGTATGGAGCCGGGCTACCTCCAGTTCCAGGCGAACACTCTGCCCGGGAAGTATATCACGGCCAAGGATATTTAGGATACTTTCAGACATTCCTTTCCACATAACTTATGATCTCCCTCGCAATATCCTTGCCTGTGGCTCCTTCTATACCTTCCAGTCCTGGTGAGGAATTTACCTCCAAAACAAGTGGGCCATGGCTTGACTGGAGCATATCAACCCCGGCAACACCGAGTCCCAGTACCCTGGCTGCCTTTAAGGCTGTGTTTCGTTCTTCTTCAGTAAGATCAATTATACTTGCTGAACCTCCGCGATGCAGGTTCGATCTGAACTCGCCTTTTTTTCCCTGGCGCTTCATGGCTCCAACCACGTTACCTTCAACAACGAAGGCACGAATGTCGGCTCCTCCGGCTTCGGCGATAAATTCCTGTGCAATTACCCTGGCTTTCAATCCGTTAAATGCCTCGATAATTGATTTCGCCGCATTTTGAGTTTCAGCAAGCACAACTCCTAATCCCTGGGTGCCTTCCAGTAGTTTAATGACCAGGGGTGCACCCCCGACAGATTCCACAACCTGTTCAACATCCTTGGAATAATTGGTAAAAACTGTTTTTGGAAGACCAACACCTGCCCTGGCCAGGATCTGCATACTTCTAAGTTTGTCCCTCGACCTGATCAAAGCCTGCGATTCAACAGCAGTAAATACTTTCATCATTTCAAATTGTCTTACGACGGCTGTCCCGTAAAATGTAATTGATGCACCGATGCGAGGTATCACAGCGTCAACATTTTCAAGGTAATGCCCATTATAAAATATCCTGGGATTCTTTTTTTCAATTTCGATATTGCATTTGAGCGGATCAACAACGAGTGCCTCATGACCTTTCTGCTCTGCTGCTTCTACAAGCCTTTTGGTGGAATAAAGTGCTCCGTTTCGGGATAATATTACGATTTTCATTTAGATCTTATTAAATTTCATTTTTAGTTTGAATGAAAGGTTAGTTCTCTGTGTGTCAACGATGAACTTCCTGTTAAGCAGTTTTCTTCCTATCAGGATCGGGTACTTCATTTCCCCTCTCTCACTCAGGGTAAATTCGCTTGTATATAATTCACCAAAGAGTAAGATCACAGTTTCAATAACGAACCTTTTCTCTGAAACACCAAAGGAGTTTTTTACCAGTTTTTGCTTGTAATTTAAGTAGACAAATTCTTTGTTACTATATTCAGGATGTGATTTATCAAGAAGCCTGAAGCTAAGCTTTTTTATTCCATTTTCATCCTTTTCCCGGATGTGCTCACAATGGATGGAGGAAGTATAAGCCCCTGTATCGATCTTGATATCAATATTTTTAAGCTGCAGCTCAGGAAAATCTGCTTTGTCCCTGCGGCCTATTATTTTTTTTTCTGCCTTGATCAAGAAAAGAGGTTTTACTTTTACCGGGATGTTCTGCTCAGGTTTGTCTGCAAATATAATATAATGTGAGGATTATTGTTCCCTGGAAAGGGCAGCTTAATATTGCTTCTAAAAACAGAGATATATAAGTACCGGTTAAAGGAGGGCTGGTATCAGGATTTAGGATTTGAAGAGGTTTTGGTGTTTAGAAATGAAAAGAAGCTTGAGCTTAAAGGAGAAACAGAGATCTGTAGTTAAGCATCCAAATACACTTGGGTGCAATTGGACCAAGGCCCCAGCATTTTTCAACGCGATAATTTAAATAGCCAATAAATCATTTACGAAATTTCTGTTCTTGCGATGTCTTTTAATAAAATAACCGTCAATCCGTTTTATGCCTTCCTGTTAAATTCATTCGTCTGCTCATAATCATCCATATTGCTGAACGAGTACCTGTAGCTCATCGGAACGATTTCGTTATAATCATCTAACGTGGCATTAGACAGACAAGCATCAATAATGCGCTTCCCGGTGTGCAGCAGATCATTGTCGAGGTATTTTTGCAATTCCTCTTTAAAGAATTTCTGAAGGATTTCAGCACCTGCATCGTAACCTTCAAATCCAACTTCTGGTTGATTATATACCTTCAGGAACCTTGATGGAATTTTTGAACCCTCAATTGTGAGGTAATTAAGCTCATAACCCAACAGCGAACACCTGGCCGGCTGGTGCTGGTCGCTGCGAAGCTTAGCAACACCTCTCCTTGTAAGGTATTCCCGCATCAGAAGCTGGGGTTTGAATCCAACTTCCCATACCCCGATATTTTGATTCGGCACCAGTGTAAAGGTAGTCCTTGGAGTTTCAATGATCTGCTTCAGAAGCATATTGGCATGGTTTACGCGCTTACCGGTTGCGAAAGGCCAATATGATCCGACTCCTTCGCTTTCCATATTGCCTGTGCTTACGATGCTGGGATTGTTATGACCACGTGGGGAAACCAGCCGCCACAGCCATGCCAGGGCAGGAGGAAGGATATGGAACATCCCCACAATACCATAGCTCGGCTTCTCAGCTGAACAGGGAGGAGTTCGAATCCCGAAACTCCGTATGTCGACCGATACTGGTTTGTCAATTACATTAGGCACTGTATTCCTTGGAAGAATAACACGCGGATTTGGACAGCGTTTCCCTGGCTCATCTTCGATATGTTCCCAGATCAGTGCAGTAGCCTCAGGTTTCGTTTCAATATTGAGGAACAGGAGCGGTTTTCCAGGATTGATAGTGATCTTTTCCAGGAAGGGATCGTCACCATACTGTTTCACACTATCCACCCTTATAAACCAGGCATTTTCAGCGTCCAGTATTCTCAGCTTCCCATCGTTCCTTTGCAGGGATGGGTGGCAGAAAGCCATATCATCGGCAACCGGGTTAAAAGTACAGAACCTGGGGATAGTAATGTAACGTTCTTCAGCAGTGATACGGTTTTTTCCAAGCGCAACCCTGCCATCAGGTTCCCTTAGGATATGCTGGTGTAATTCACTCTTGCCACCTCCACTTGCACCTTCGTGCATAAATGTGGTGATATTGTCATATGGACTGATGGATTGGACAGCAGAACAATGTGCTGTGACCCAGTTTTCATTTTCACCCTGGTCGAGCAATACACCATAAAGTCCTTTTTTGGCACTTGGACCGGGGTAAAGATTATATGCATAAACTTCATGGATCGTATCGGACCGCTTGTGAACAACAACCTGTTTTCCTTCAAAGTGTGTATGGCGAAAAACAGGTGCGACATATATAACAGATTGTAATACTGAATTTTCACGAAGTGCATCCACTGGAACATGTTCCTGGAGCATGGAAAGGCCCAGGGCAAAGAAAGCTGCATTAGCCGGTACAATGGCTATCCCAAGCGAGCCAATCCCGACCCTTCCTGCAAAATAAAAAAAGACTGAAAGGTCCTGTGCCTTCAACCAATTGAAAGTCTCCTCCTGCAACTTTGAAAAATCGTAACCATATTTATCCTGAAATCGCTGTTTGTCTGTCGGAAGATCATCAGCGACCGACATGGTGCCCGGATCGCGCCGGCGCATATAGGCTTCAGTATAGTTTGCTGAAATCCCGTTCTTAACACGTTGCAGCCTGGCTTCAACATATCTTCCCTTCCCGGGAACATCATAGGCAACTTCAAACTGAACATTTTCTTTGCCGTTTGTTGAGGCATCCATAAGCTCCTCACTTGAATTGTAGAGTGTAAAAGTTTTACAATTTTCCAGAAGCTCTTTTATATGATCAGGCAGGCTTATTCCTTTTTCGCGGAGCACATTAAACAGATCGTTCATCGAGGATTATAAATTTTTTGCAAATATATTTTATTGAGAGTTAATATCGGCAGAAATTGTGAATGTTATTTATTTAAGGGCTTGGATTTCTCTCTGGTGGGTGAGATCACCAGGAAGGAAACTATGGCCAATAATAAAGCAGCAATTATTGCGAATGAGGATTCCAAATATATTTATTGAAGGTGGCACTTGATGAGAAAAAGCAGAAAGAGAATAAAAATTAAAAAAATCCGGGTAGCGATGAAATGGTGGAAAATAATGTAAAAGCTAATTGATTGAAATTGATAATTGAGCTAAGAAGTGATTTTTATATATATTTGTCACATGTTACTATTTTTTAAATAGTGTTACCATGACAGTTTCAAGAATAGGAGTTTCACTGGAAAAGGAGTTGCTGGAATCGCTTGACAACTATGTTCAGCAGAATCACTTCTCCAACCGATCACAGGCGATCAGGCACCTGATTAATAAGAATACACTGGAGCAGAAATGGCAGTGCAACAATATCGTGGCAGGTTCTGTAACCCTGCTATATGATCCTGTGAAGCGTGAGATTCAGAACCAGATTGCAGATATTCAGGTAAGTTATCATGAGGAAATCATGTCGACCCAGCGGATAATTCTTGATAAGTCAAAACATATGGAGATCATTGCCATAAAAGGTATTGCAAGCAGGCTTACTGAGCTTGCAGATAAACTGATCACCATAAAAGGCATGCAGAATGGTAAACTTACGATGAGCAGGGCAGATTAATTGATAAGCATAATGCAGTTAACGGTTTACTCTTGACCCTTTTTTGCAAATTTTATATTTTTAACATGAATGAACTTAGTCCGCACCTCCAACATAAAATTGCCCAGCTTGAAGAGTGGTTCTCAAAAAGAAAAGGCTCTATAGTAGCATTTTCAGGTGGAATCGATTCTACCCTCGTATTGTATCTTTCAAGGAAATTCCAGGGGAAGGAAAATGCGATTGGTGTAATTTCCAATTCTGAAAGTTTAAAAACCAGGGATTTTGAACAGGCAATGGATTTTTGTGAAAGCTTTGACATTCATCTTGAAGTGATTAAAACTGAAGAATTGAGCGACGAGCGCTATAACCAGAACCCTGAAAACCGTTGCTATTTCTGCAAGGAGCATCTTTTTCACGATCTACAGGCAGTTAAATATAAGTATCCGGAATTTGAGGTGCTCAGCGGGACAAATATTGACGACCTTGGCGATTACCGGCCGGGTCTCCAGGCGGCAAAAAAATATGAGGTGCTCTCACCCATGGTGGATTGTGATGTGACGAAGAATGAACTGCGACAGATCGCAAAGTATTTTGAGCTGCCAAACTGGGATAAACCCGCTAGTCCCTGCCTTAGCTCAAGGATCCCATACAATCACCATATAACAAAAGAGAAACTTCGCCAGGTCGAGGATGCTGAGAATATCCTGAATGAGTTCGGTTTCAATGATGTCCGGGTCAGGCACTATGGTACCTATGGACAGATTGAGGTGCAGAGGAATGAACTGGACAGACTGCTCATGCTTGAGGATGAGGTGATCGAGAAAATTAAAGGAGTCGGGTTCAGTGAACTTAAGATCGACCGTGAAGGACTGGTGTCAGGTAAATTAAACAGGGTATTAAATGATGTAAAAAAGCAATAATACAGAGCATGAAGATACTTTACTACGATTGTTTCGCGGGAATAAGCGGAGATATGAACCTGGGGGCGCTTATCGATCTGGGGGTCGATGCCTCATACCTGAAAGCCGAACTTGAAAAACTTAAAATTGAAGGCTTCCACCTTGAGGTAACAAAAGATAAACGTCGGGGAATTTCCGGAACAAAAGCTGAGGTGGTGATAGAAAACCAGGAGAATGAAAAGCACAGGCACCTTCGCCATATTGAAGAAATTATTAATGGAAGTTCACTCTCCCACAAGGTGAAGACTTCAGCCTTAAAAATATTTGATCTTATTGCTGTTGCTGAAGGAAAAATTCATAATATTCCGAAGGAACATGTACATTTTCATGAAGTGGGCGCACTGGATTCAATAGCGGACATCGTAGGAGCTGCAATATGCCTGGATTACCTAAATGTGGACAAGATTCTGTCTTCTCCCATTCAACTGGGGGGAGGTACAGTAAAATGTGCACATGGGATCATGCCCGTTCCGGCTCCTGCAACGGCAGAGATCGTTGCCAATATCCCGGTAAAAACAGGGCTGGTTAACCATGAGGCAACAACACCAACTGGTGCGGCTATTTTGGTAGCCATGGTTGACGAATTCACGGGAAGCTCCGAACTGAACATCACTAAAACAGGCTATGGAATAGGGAACCGCGATAGCGAAGTCCCCAATGTGCTCCGTGTTTTTCTTTGCGAGGACAGCGATACTTTGCAGGATGTTACAGTTGAATATGCCTTGCTCCTGGAAAGCAACATTGATGATATGAACCCTGAGCATTACGATTATTTGCTGGAACTTTTATTCAATGCAGGTGCCAGTGATGCGTGGCTTCAACCTGTAATCATGAAAAAGTCTCGTCCTGCAACAACGCTTTCAGTCCTTTGCAAAGTTCCGCTTGCATCAAAAATGAAAGAGATCATCTTTACTCACAGCTCTTCAATTGGCGTGCGGGAATACACGGTAAAAAAGAATATGTTGCGCAGGGAGGAGTCTTCAATAGAGACCCCGTTCGGAAATGTTAGGATCAAGCAGAGCTATTATAATGGGAGGATGGTAAGTTCAAAACCCGAATCGGAAGATTGCAGGAGACTGGCCGAAAAACATCATATACCTGTTTCGGAAATTGAAAAGGCAATAAATTTTAAGCTCTCAAAATAATGGACAATAAGGAGATACTGGAACAATATAAAAATGGAAAATTAAGCCTGGAAGAGGCAGCCGGAATGCTGCCTGATGGTGGTATCGAAGAAATGGGTTTTGCTACCATAGATACACACCGCCAGGCCAGGACAGGACTTCCCGAAGTGATCTATTCCTCGGGAAAGACTGTTGAACAGGTTTGCCAGATCGCGGAAAGAATGAATAAAAAGGGGATAGATGTCCTTGCAACACGAGTGACCCCGGAAATGGCAAAAGCATTGAAAAAGATCCTGCCTGGCGCTGAATACAATGAACTGGCACGTACTGTTAGCCTTGTAAAATCCAACAAGACGATGCCTGATGGATATATAGCCATTGTTGCAGCCGGAACCTCTGATCTTCCGGTTGCTGAAGAGGCTGCAACAACTGCAATTTTTCTTGGAAACAGGGTTGAAAAAGTTTTCGATGTGGGCGTTGCAGGCATACACCGCCTGTTCAACAAGATCGACCTGATAAGGAATGCAAGGGTTATTATTGTAGTTGCCGGAATGGAAGGAGCCCTGGCAAGTGTGGTGGGTGGACTGGTTGACAAACCTGTGATAGGAGTTCCAACCAGTATAGGTTATGGGGCTAATTTCCAGGGATTGTCTGCATTACTGGCAATGCTGAACAGTTGTGCAAGTGGCGTAAGTGTTGTGAATATCGACAATGGTTTTGGTGCAGCCTGCCAGGCCTCATTGATCAATAAGTTATAAGCAATTGGAATGAACGAATTGTATTTACTCATCGCTTCTGCTGGTTCTCTTGGATTTGTCCATACCCTCCTTGGCCCCGATCATTACCTGCCATTTATAGTTTTAAGCAAAGCAAGAAAATGGTCGAGCAGCAAGACCATGTGGATCACTTTCTTTTCTGGTATCGGCCATGTGGGCAGTTCCATCCTTATTGGAATGATCGGTATTGCCCTGGGCCTCAGCCTGAATAAACTGGAAGCAATTGAAGCCTTCCGGGGTGAATTGGTTGGTTGGATGCTTTTTGCATTCGGAATACTCTATACGGTTTACGGAATATACAAGTACCTGAAAAGCAGCCACCATATTCACCTGCCCAAATTCCTTGTGCCTAAAAAGGTGAGGGAGCTGCAACACCTCCCAACTGAGGAGCAGGAAAAGGATAATACTAAACTCACTCCCTGGATACTCTTCCTGATCTTTGTTTTTGGGCCCTGTGAAGTACTGATTCCGATGCTTATTTTCCCAGCATATGAAAATAGTACATTTGGTATGTTTGCTGTTGCCCTGGTTTTTGGAATAGCCACAATCCTGACAATGATGCTGGCGGTTTACCTCGGCCACAAAGGTACATCACTTATCAGATTTAAAAAACAAGAGAAGTATGTGCACCTTGTTGCAGGCTTGATCATACTAATCAGCGGATCGGGGATCCTGTTTTTCGGGTGGTAAACCACTTAAAAGTTGAAGTTGCAAGGAACTTAATTATCACTTGCTCTGCCTTACAATTCTGCATTTGATTGCCTTTTACTTTACGGCAGCTATAAGAGTGGGGAACACTTTGATGTTTTTATATCAATACTCTGAGAGACATTATGGATTAGCCTGCATGATTGTTTTACACGAAAAATATTACGGAACTTATCTAAGGAATTTTAAGATATTTGCCTGCAATCAGAAGTATAAACTTACTTTATTCACTATATAAATTGCAGAATCTTTCTAAATAGCCAGCATATTTAGGCTTTTAATGGTATGAGATGAGTCCGCTTTATGATTTTAATTTAATTTACCTTCCTGTTATAAGCTTTCACCTCAATTAATAACACAAGATGAAAAAATTATTTGTACTTATAATTGTTTCAATTACAGCAAGCTCTTTTTCTCTTACAATGGCCCAGGATGCAAAACAAAAAGGACTTGAAGCCATAACCAAACAAGCTGTTCAGGGGCAGCTTGAATTCCTGGCATCCGACTGGACCGAAGGAAGGGCTGCAGGCACTCCCGGTGCATACATGGCAGCTGATTATATCGCCAGTATTTTCAATATATATGGCATACAGCCAGGGGGTGACATGGATTATGCCAGGCTAAGCCGGGCTGAGAGAATGGCCGGGAAAAAACAGGCCGGTTACAGGACTTATTTTCAAAATTTCACCCTGATCGAATATAAAGCAGGAGATTATCAGGAATTTGCACTGGTGAACAAAGAGAAGGATGGAACAAGGGCAATAAATTTTGCATATGAGACAGATTTTTCTGTAAGAACTTCTGATGTTGCAATTGACCTTGAGGCGCCAATTGTTTTTGCAGGTTATGGATTTAAGGATAAGAAAAGCGGTTATGACGATTTCAAGGGCATTGATGTGAAGGGAAAAGTAATCCTGTGTCTCAGCGGTTATCCGGGTCAGGCTGATACAACTTCGGTAGCTTTTAAGAAGATCGGAGAGAAAAATGCCTGGGGACTCAGACGTGAAAAAAGCAGTATTGCATCAGAAATGGGGGCAGCGGCCATCATCGAGATCACCCCGGGACGCGATTATACATCCAGTTGGTCAT
>CAYSAH010000050.1:0-13671 GCA_964428945.1 uncultured Bacteroidaceae bacterium
GCTCCGGATTGTACATCTTCCGCTCCGGATTGTACATCTTCCGCTCCGGATTGTACATCTTCAGCTCCGGATGTATATCTTCCGGTCGGAATTGTATATCTTCAGCTCCGGATGTATATCTTCAGCTCCGGATGTATATCTTCAGCTCCGGATGTATATCTTCCGCTCCATTTTCGACATCTTCCCTGTCCGGTCCGCCGTGCTTAATGAATTCACTTTCACTCGATCCGGCACCTTGAAGAACTATTGCCGGGAAATCTTAAGCTCTGATCAAACTTTTCAAATTATTACAGCCGTTCTGAATACAAGAGGGCGCAGATGGCCGAAAGCTTACGAATATAGAGTAAATGAGGAAGAAATAAAGGATAAAACAATTTGTAAGAAAATCTAATCTTCCAATACAGGAATACCAAAAGGGATTAAGATTATACGAAAAGATTGATTTTTTAGTACTCTTCTTCCGCGGCTTATTATTTATGTTTATTCCAGAGCTCAATAAAATCGTTAAGCTCAAGTTGCAGATCTTCCCGAATTATTTTTCGAAGCAAGCCTTATGGAAGATCCTGGTTTTTATGAACTGGAACAGTGGTCACCCTGCCATCCGGATGTTTTAGCCTGTGGTGAGAACCATTTATGCGGACAACAATAAATCCGGTATTCTGCAGGTATTTTAAAAATGCTTTTCCGGAGATAAGGGGTAATTGAGGCATGGGCAGGTAAGTTATACTGCAGCATTTTTAATTGACACCTGTATTTCCCTGAATCCAACGAAACGGTTGATGTACGGAGCTTCTTCCTGCCCCTCTTCAACACACATATCAATGACTTCCTTAATATTACTCAATGCCTCGTCAATAGTAGCCCCATAAGAATGACATCCTTTAAAACCCGGGCAGCTCACGATATAGAAATTATCCTCGTCCTGTTCAACCAGTATAGGAAGATGTAATGTTCTTGTATCAGATTTTTTCATTTTTTCAAGATATAATATTACAAAGGTAAGGAATTTAAGAGATATACTCTATCCTAAACTTATAGCTATTTCTTATGCAAAAACCTTGCCTTCCCCCGCTGGCTTTGGAAGTTGCCTAAGCGGTAAAAATGGAGTTACTCTTTTATACCATATGGTTTTGCTGGGTAATGTCTGAGATCCTTCTTGGAACATTGTTTAAGGCAAAAAAAGCGGAATCATATAGCAGGGATAAAAATTCACTATTTTTGAGATCGTCTTGCCCCCGGATTGATCCTGCAATCGAAAGATGATCCGCAAGGCAAGAGCACATTGAAAAGAATTCAGTTATGATCCTAACAGCAGAATTGGAAAACATTTTCAGGGAGGAAAGCGAAAGTATTCAGGCTATTGAGATTACCTACCTTAACGGGGGGAAAGTAAGGGGTACAATAAAATCATTAAAAACGGACCCCCTTGACCTTGTTCTAAGGAAAATGTCTGAAAAAAATAAAAAAGGAGGAAAACATCACGTGGTATTCGACCATGTTGTAGACATTTCAATCTTCTTTTCTGACAATTCAAAAAAGTATTTCAAACAGGGCTCCTGAAGTAAACTCAGAAATACACTGTCCGGCTCCTTACTCCGATCCCGGGAAAACTGATCACAACTTTTTTGATCGTCTAACAATATGTCATTAAATTTCATTTAATCAGTACTTTAGGTGACTATTTTTCAGTCCTTACCAATAAATTCTGACAATTTTTCATAAAATTTCAACTGGTATACTATTTGATTTTCTGCATTCAGTAAATAAAAATGTTTAACTAAAATATGGAGGGCTAAATCATGTCACTAGTAAGATTATCAAACCAGTTTCCTGTATTTTTCGACAGGTTTTTTGAAAATGATCTTTTCGACTGGTCGAACAGGAATTTTTCGGACACAAACACTACTTTGCCTTCTGTTAATATAAAAGAAAGTACAGAAGGATACGAGGTCGAGATGGCTGCACCCGGGCTAAAAAAGGAGGATTTCAATATTGAGCTGAACAATGAGCTCCTTACGATCTCTTCGGAGAAGAAATTCGAAAATGAGAGCCGGAATGCAGAGAATTACACAAAAAGGGAGTTCAGTTATCAATCCTTCAGCCGATCGTTTACGCTTCCAAAGACAGTTGAGAATGATAAGATCTCTGCAAGGTATGAGAACGGAATCCTGCGGATCATGATCCCAAAAAGGGAGGAAGCAAAACCAAGACCGAAAAAGCAAATAGCCATTGCATAAGGCTGCGAAGAAAATGCCGGAAACAAGATCCGGCATTTTTTATTTGAATTTTGACGACAGGCAATTGCTTTTAAAATACTACCCGGGAGCAAGTGACCGGATTCATTACAAGATCAATGGCTCCCGTTCTTCAGGTTCTTAAGTAAAACCAGCGATCTCGCCTTGATCTTATAAACATTCTGTACGATCATATCTGAATCGATCAGGCCATTTATATCAGTATCAACCATGATTTTCCAGTTGGCGCTTAAACCTTCATGCGGGAGTGTAAATGAAATGGGTTCCCAGAAGCTGTTAACAAGGATCAGGAGTATGTCTTCCTTCAGTTTATTTCCATTCTCGTCCACCTCGTGCATAAGTTCGCCATTCAAAAGCATGCCCATGCACCTTATAAAACTTGAATCCCACTCTTCCTGGCTCATATCAATACCATCATTGTTCACCCACCTGATATCCTTGACCCCTTCTCCCTGTATCTGCCTGTTTTTGAAATATCTCCGCGGATGAGTGACCGGGTGGGTACTCCTGATTGAAATCATCTGCCTGGTAAACTTAAAAAGCCTTTTCTGATCCTCATTCCAGTCCCAGTTCATCCATGCGATCCCGTTGTCCTGGCAATAAGCGTTATTGTTCCCAAGCTGTGACCGTCCATATTCATCGCCATGGCTGATCATTGGAACCCCCTGGCTTAGCAGCAATGTTCCAAGAAAATTTCTTTTTCTTTTTTCCCTCAAAGCAAGGATAAGGGGATCATCTGTCGGACCCTCCACCCCGCTGTTCCAGCTTATGTTATGGTTTTCACCATCCTTGCTGTCCTCCCCGTTCTGCTCATTGTATTTCCTGTCGTAACTGACAAGGTCGTGAAGGGTGAAACCATCATGGGCAGTTACAAAATTTATACTGGAAGAAGGCAACTTTCCATTGTCCTCGTAAAGATCACTGCTTCCACTGAGTCTGTAAGCAAGCTCACTGACCTGGCTTTCATCGCCTCTCCAGAATTTCCTCACAGAATCGCGGTATTTACCGTTCCATTCGGCCCAGAGCACCGGAAAATTGCCCACCTGGTAGCCACCTTCACCGAGGTCCCAGGGTTCAGCGATCAGTTTAAGCTGCGAGATGGTCGGATCCTGGTGGATGGTATCCAAAAATGTGGATAGTTTGCCTACATCATAAAGTCCCCTGGCAAGTGTTGAAGCAAGGTCAAACCTGAATCCGTCGATCTGCATATCGTTTGCCCAGTAGCGAAGGCTGTCCATAACCAATTGCAGCGTCCGGCTGCTAAGCATATTCAGAGTATTCCCTGTACCTGTGTAATCCGAATAATAGAGAGGCTTTTTGGGATCCATCCTGTAATAATTTTCATTATCGATTCCCCGGAATGAGATCGTAGGACCAAGATGGCTTCCTTCACCTGTATGATTGTAAACTACATCCAGTATAACTTCAATTCCATTCCTGTGATATTCTTTCACCATTTCCTTGAACTCCCGGACCTGCTCACCCGCCATTCCTGATGCAGAGTATTCCGAATGGGGTGCAAAAAATCCGATGGAATTATAACCCCAATAATTTGAAAGACCCTTTTCAAGTAAAAACTTATTGTGAACAAAATGGTGGATCGGCATCAGTTCGATCGCTGTAACCCCCAACTCTTTGAAATAATTTATGATCTTAGGATTGGCGAGCCCCTTATAGGTACCTCTCTCGTTTTCCGGTACGTCGGGATGCCGGGCTGTAAATCCCTTTACGTGCAGTTCATAAATAATTGTGCGGTGCATGGGAATATCTGGCTTTTCAATACCTTCCCAATCGAAATCAGTGTCGATTACCACGCATTTATTCATATCTCCGGCACTGTCAATAATGTTCTTCTCAAGTACATTCTTCCTTAAATCACTTTCATGTGAATAGTCGAACATACTGTCCCTGATCTCTATTCTGCCTTCAATTGCTTTTGCGTAGGGATCGATAAGTAACTTTTGGGAATTGAACCGGATTCCCTGTTTTGGCATATACCTGCCATAGACCCTGTATCCATAGCGCTGACCAGGTTTAATCCCTGGAAGATAGGCGTGCCAGACATAATCAGTGACCTCCTCCATATCCAGCTGTTCATAATCCTGATCATTCCCCCCGGAAGAAAACAGGCAAAGTTTTACGCCTGTCGCATTTTCACTGAAAATAGCGAAATTAACTCCGTTCACATCATAGCTTGCACCCAATGGATAGGGTTTTCCCGGTAATACCTTCCCTGAATATTTCTTCATTTTACTTCCCTGTAATTGCCGGAATAAACACCCTTAAATCTTTCAATGTCATTTGAATAAATTCAACAACTATCTTAAAAACATTATATTCCTTCAATTGTTTAACTTTTACATCTGAAAGTCTTATTTTGCTTAAGCTTCAGATTGCTAATAATTTTTTCCTGTGAATCCAGGTGCAAAAATGGCAATTAATTTTACAAAAGTCTGAAAAGAATTTTCAATCGAATGAAATTCAGACTCATTAGAAACTGATCATTACAAATATTTCATGACCCACAAAAAGACTTTCCCGATCTGTTCTGACGATCATTCCTGCAGGTTTTATTTTTGGGGGCCGAAAGCAAATACTGTCGCTTTAATCAATATCACACAAAATAAGGAATTCCAGATGGTACGGGAAGACCGCGGTTACTGGAGCCTGACACTTGAAAACTGTTCCCCCGGAACACTCTATAAATACAGGATTGATGGGAAGGAAAGTTATCCCGATCCGTCGTCGCTGTCGCAACCTGGAGGCGTCCATGGCCCCTCTGAAGTTCTCCGCCTGGATGATTTTTCATGGTCTGACCAAGCATGGAAGGGAATTAAAGTGAGCGATCTTATTATATACGAGTTGCATACAGGGACTTTCTCTCCGGATGAAAATTTTCAGGGAATCTGCAATAAGTTAGATCACCTTGTTGAACTTGGGATAAATTCGATTGAATTAATGCCAGTGGCACAATTCAGCGGAGCCCGGAACTGGGGGTATGACGGAGTATATCCCTTCGCAGTGCACAACAGTTATGGAGGTGCAGGGGAACTGATGTCGCTGGTGAACGAATGTCATAACAGGGGGATCGCAATTATACTGGATGTGGTTTACAATCATTTCGGGCCGGAGGGGAACTACCTTTCCAACTATGCATACTACCTTTCAGATAAATATTCTGTTCCATGGGGAAAAGCCATTAATTTTGACGGAGAACACAGTGATGAAGTACGTAATTTCTTTATGCAAAACGCCTTAATGTGGTTCAGGGATTTTCACATCGATGGGCTTCGCCTTGATGCTGTACACGCCATCTATGATCAAGGTCCAAAGCATATCCTGAAGGAGCTGTCTGAAGAAACTGCAAGATTGAACAGCCTTACAGGTATGCAGCATTTTCTTATTGCCGAATCCCATTTAAATGAGTTGCGTTATATTTCCCCGTCTTCCGGGGGAGGATATGAACTGGATGCACAATGGTCCGACGATTTTCATCATGCGATTCATTCCCTTGTTGCCGGCGAGAAAAATGGGTATTATGCTGATTTTGGAGAAGCTGTGGATCTCTCAAAAGCAATTAAGGATACATTTGTATTTGATGGCAAGTACTCTGTTTTCAGAAAAAAGACCTATGGTGCACCAGCGAAGGATATTGGTGCTGATAGATTTGTGATATTCAATCAGAATCATGACCAGGTTGGTAACCGTAAGGATGGAAACCGGCTCATTAAGCTCACAGGATTTGAAATGGCAAAACTCATTGCCGGTGCAATGTTTATTACTCCAAATATACCCCTGCTTTTTATGGGTGAGGAGTACGGTGAGCATAATCCCTTTTATTACTTTACCAGTCATCTCGACCAGGTGCTGAATAAAAAGGTAAGCAGGGGAAGAAAAAATGAACTAAATGTGCTTTACCCGGATGGAGCCAATGCGCCCGAACCCTTTCTCGAAGAAACCTTTAACAATTCTAAATTATCCTGGGATATCGAATCCAGCGAGGAAAAAATGGCTATGTTCAGATTTTACAAGGCACTTACCTGGCTAAGAAAAACTCATCCTGCGCTTAAATTTCCTGATAAAAAGGATATAAATGTAACGAATTCAGGAAAAACAATTGTATTGGAAAGGTGGAAAGGAGTATCAAAACTGTTTGCTTTACTTAATTTTGAGCCACGGGGAAAATCATTTACTGTCCCGGCCGGGCTTGAAGAAGGATTTTATAAGATCCTGGACTCAGCCTCGACGAAATGGATGGGACATGGAGAGAAATGCCCTTTTAAAATAAGCGCCAATGATCAGATTGCTTTGCCAGGTCGATCATTTTTAGTATATTCAAATAAATCAATATGAACGGTAAACAACGCGTAATAATTGAAAATGTAAAACCACAGGTCAGTTCCGGAAAATATCCTGCAAAAAGAGTAATTAATGACCGGGTAAAGATCGAAGCTGATGTTTTCTGTGACAGTCATGACATGCTTGGAGCTGAGATCCTGTACAGGCATGAGACAGGAAGAAAGTGGCTGACAGCGAAATTCACCGACGAGGTAAATGACCTTTGGCATGGCTATATAGAACTTAAAAAAACCGGTAACTACCATTTTACTATTCAGGCCTGGGTCGATAAATTCAAATCATGGCACCGCGATATCCTTAAAAAAATTGACGCCAGGACGGATTATAATGTCGACTTGCTGATTGGTGCCGGGCTCATTGAGAGGACCATTGAACGCTACGGGAATATGCCTGTTGCTGACCTGGAATTTCTTAGGTCGGTGTTGAAAGATCTCCAGTCCGGGAACGAAAAACCTGAAAACAGGATCAATGCGATCCTGAGCAATAAACTATTCGGTACACTTGTAAAATACCCCTTAAAGGACAATATTACCAGTTACGAAAAGGAACTGATCATCAACGTAGACAGGAAGAAGGCAGAATTCAGCAGCTGGTATGAAGTTTTTCCTCGTTCTCTTGGGGACCATGGTAAACATGGCAGTTTTCACGACTGTATTTCTTTTTTGCCCTATGTCTCAGAAATGGGATTTGATGTTCTGTATCTTCCTCCCATTCACCCGATCGGTAATAAAAACAGGAAGGGAAAAAATAACTCAGTAGCTGCAAAAACCGGAGAACCAGGCTCTCCGTGGGCAATTGGAAATGATGATGGTGGCCATAAATCAATCCACCCTGAACTTGGTACCCTTGAAGATTTCAAGCTATTGATCAGCAGGGCTGCTGAGGCAGGAATTGAAGTTGCCATGGATATTGCTTTCCAGTGCTCTCCTGATCATCCTTATGTGAAGGAACATCCTGACTGGTTTAATATAAGACCCGACGGTTCTCTTCAATATGCTGAAAATCCGCCAAAAAGATACGAAGATATTTATCCCCTGAATTTTGAATCCGATGATTGGAAAAACCTGTGGGAAGAACTAAAAAGTGTTTTTATTTACTGGATCGGCCAGGGAATAAAAATTTTCAGGGTAGACAATCCGCACACAAAATCCTTTGGTTTCTGGGAATGGGCCATCGGTGAAATAAAAAAGGATCATCACGATATTATTTTCCTTGCAGAGGCCTTTACAAGACCAAAAATAATGAGCAAGCTGGCAAGAATCGGGTTCAATCAATCTTATACCTACTTTACCTGGAGGACCACAAAGGAGGAACTAATTGAGTATTGCGAAGAGCTTGTAAATTCAGAGTACAGGGATTTCTTCAGGCCCAATTTCTGGCCAAATACACCGGATATTCTGCCCTTCCACCTGCAAGGCGGCGATCGGGCAGCCTTTGTACAGAGGCTTATACTGGCTTCTACCCTATCGTCAAATTACGGTATTTACGGTCCTGCCTATGAACTTATGGAGAATATTCCAATGAAGCATGGCAAGGAGGAATACCTCAATTCCGAGAAATACGAATTAAAGGACTGGGACCTTAACAATAAAAAGAGCCTCCGAAAGGTCATTTCCCGTCTGAACAGGATCAGGAATGAGAATCCGGCGCTTCAGAACATGCATACCTTGAAATTTCATCCAATTGATAATGCTTCCCTGCTGTGTTACAGCAAAACTTCTGAAGACCTGGAAAATATAATCCTTGTAATTGTTAACCTGGACACAAGACAAACTCAAAATGGATGGGTGGGACTGCCCTTAAAAGAATTCCTGATCGATCCTGACCATGAATTTGAGGTTCACGACCTCCTAAGCGGATCCTTCTATAAATGGAAAGGTGAATTTAACTTTGCAGAGCTGAATCCCGGTATTATACCTGCTCATATTTTTACGGTAAAAAGACTGAATAAACTGACAAAACCATAGATAAGCTTCAAAATGAAAGAGAAGAAGAATTGGTATAAAGATGCAGTAATTTACCAGGCTCATGTTCGATCCTTCCTCGACAGCAATGGAGACGGGATTGGCGATTTCAGAGGATTGATAAAGAAGCTGGATTATCTTAAATCTTTAGGCGTTAATGCTATATGGCTGCTTCCGTTTTACAGGTCTCCCCTTAGGGACGGCGGTTATGATATCTCTGATTTTACAAACATACATCCGGATTACGGAACCATGGCCGATTTTAAGCGCTTCATAAGTGAGGCCCACAAGCTCGGTCTGAGAGTTATAACTGAACTGGTACTTAACCATACCTCAAATGAACACAAATGGTTTGAAAGGTCACGCCTGGCAAAAGCGGGGAGTACCTACAGGGATTTTTATGTGTGGAGCGATACAACAGAAAAATATAAAGACGCCAGAATAATCTTCCAGGATTTTGAAATATCCAACTGGACCTGGGATAATGTTGCAAAAGCTTATTACTGGCATCGTTTCTACAGTCATCAGCCTGACCTGAATTTTGATAATCCTGCCGTACATACCGCGGTCCTTAAATTACTTGATTTCTGGTTTGATACAGGAGTGGACGGTCTCAGGCTGGATGCCGTTCCCTATTTGTATGAGCGCGAAGGAACAAATTGCGAAAACCTGCCAGAGACGCATGAATTCCTGAGGAAACTGAGAAAATATATTGACGAAAAATACGAGGATAAAATGCTTCTTGCCGAGGCCAATCAATGGCCCGAAGATGCGGCCGAATATTTTGGCAAGGGAGATGAATGCCACATGTCATTCCACTTTCCCCTTATGCCTCGCCTTTATATGTCGATGCGAATGGAAGACAGGTTCCCGCTCATCGATATTCTTGATCAAACCCCGGAAATACCTGAAAACTGTCAATGGGCCATTTTCCTGAGAAACCATGACGAATTAACCCTTGAGATGGTTTCTGATGAGGAAAGGGACTACATGTATAAATCCTTTACAAAAAATCCAAAGCAGCGCATAAATGTGGGAATCCGGCGCAGGTTATCCCCCTTGCTGGAGAACGATCGCAAAAACATCGAATTAATGAACATGCTTTTGTTCTCTCTTCCGGGAACACCCATCGTCTATTATGGGGATGAAATCGGGATGGGCGACAATTATTACCTGGGTGACAGGGATGGCGTGAGGACCCCGATGCAGTGGTCTGCTGACAGGAATGCAGGTTTTTCAAGTGCAGAACCTCAGCAGCTTTTCCTTCCGGTGATCTTTAACCATGATTATCATTATGAGACGATCAACGTTGAAAACCAGGAAAAGAATCCGACATCTTTGCTATGGTGGATGCGCCGTGTTATTTCAATGCGCAAGCAATATAAGGCCTTTAGCCGGGGTGAAATTGAATTTATCGATGCCGGCAATTCGAAAGTTCTTGCCTTTATCCGTAAGTATAAAGAAGAAACGGTGCTGGTTGTCATTAATCTGTCCAGGTATTCCCAGCAGGCTAAACTTGACCTTTCATCCTACGCAGGGTATGTCCCGACAGAAATGTTCAGCAAAAATGACTTCGCAATCATCGGAGATCATCCCTACGATTTCCCGCTTCACTTCAAGAGTTATTTCTGGTTTGAATTAAGAAAAGCAAGCGATGATGAGGTGAATCGTATCATAGCACTGGATTACAAGCTTGCGCTTACTTCAAAGCTGTGGAACAGCATGACAGAAAGTACGCAGAAGTCCCTTAAAATGCTGCTTCTCGAATACATTCAAAAAAACAGGTGGTTCAGGGGAAAGGCAAAAAAGCTAAAAGATATAAGGATAACAGACACTATCATATTCCAACATGATCCCTTAAATTCTTTCCTCCTGATCCTGGATGCAAGTTATATTGAAGGAAAAAATGAAAATTATGTTGTTCCCCTGTCACTGATCTTCGGAGAAGAATCCCTTAACCTTAAAAAAAGCAGGCCGGAATCCGTTATAGCCACTGTTGAAATCGATGGCACAAAAGGACTGCTTTACGATGGGTCCTATAATAAAGAGGTAAGGGATGATATAATGAAGCTCATTTATCAAAGAGGTAAACTAAAGAACAAAAAGGGAGAACTTTTTGGTATTCCCGGGAAAAGTCTTAAATCAGGCATAAAAAAAGGCGAGCTGCCGTTGCCATCAAAAGTATTGGGTGCTGAACAGTCAAATACTTCCATTCTTTACGACAACAGGCTGTTTTTTAAAATGTACAGGGGGCCTGAGGAAGGGAATAATCCAGAACTGGATATTATAAAGGCACTTACAGAAAATGCAACTTCATCCTTCAAAAATTTTCCGACATACGCTGGATCGCTTGAATACAGAGACCCGGGAGGGCAAAACATTTCACTTGGATTGCTTATAGATTTCGTTTCCAACCAGGGAAATGCGATGGACTTTACCCAAAATGCAATAGAGGCCTATTTTGACAAAATAAGGGCAGGCAGAAAGAATCTCATGTCGGGCTATAATGAAGGTGCCGGCGATATAGTGAAATTCATCGGGAAAGAAAAGGAGAAGGATCTGTTCGATCCGTTTTTCATAGAGATGATAGAAAAGCTGGGCGAGAGAACCGCTGAAATGCACAAGGCCCTGGCTTCTATAAAGAACAGGGAGGATTTTTCCGAGGAGCCTTTTTCACTGCTGTACCAAAAGTCTCTGTACCAGTCGTTCAGGACACTTGTCAAAAGGACGGTAATCCAGATGAAAGCTTCGCGTAGCAAGCTTGCCCCCGATCAGAGGGCCTCCATGGATTTTATAATAAAAAATGAAACACAGTTACTGAATAAAGTCAAACATTCGCTTGAAAAACAGAAGATAAATACCACCAAGATCAGGATACATGGCGATTATCATCTTGGACAGGTACTTTTTACCGGAAAGGATTTTATTATTATTGATTTTGAAGGGGAACCAGCAAGATCACTGACTGCCCGAAGCCTGAAATATTCCCCTTTTAAAGATGTGGCAGGTATGTTACGGTCCTTCCACTATGCCATTTATATGGGACAGCAACAATTCAGGAAAAAGGCCCCGAATTCTGATGAATATCTTGGCCCCTGGCTGGAGCCCTGGTACAGGATAGTAAAAAACAGTTTCATAAAAAGCTATTTAAAAACCGCAGGACAAGCTTCTTTTATCCCTGAGGTGAAGGATCAACTGGATGACCTGATCTCCGTCTACACCATTGAAAAAGCAATTTATGAGGCCGACTATGAACTTAATAACAGGCCGGAATGGCTGCATATTCCTCTCAACGGTCTGAAAAAGATCTTAAATGAGATTTTAAATAAAAAATAGTTAAAAGAAATTTTATTATGAGTGCGGCACAAAAAAAAGTGGCAAAAAAGATAAGTAAGGTTTCTGAGAAGCAAAAACCACGGCCTTCTGTTGCCGCGCGATCAACAGCAGCGAAACAGGCAAAAAAGTTTCAGAAGCAGGCAGGCACAGATAAAAAATCCAGGCGGGAAAATGAAGGCAGGAATATGAGCGTACAGAAGTATATCAATACGGTCCTGGACCTGCCAGGATTCATTACTGAATATGATATTTATCTATTCCGTGAAGGAAAGCATTTTGAACTCTATAAGAAACTGGGTGCAACCCTTATGGAACATGAAGACGTCACTGGTACTTTTTTCGCGGTCTGGGCCCCCAATGCCAAATCTGTTTCAGTGATCGGGGATTTTAATTTCTGGTCAAGGGATGCCCATATGCTAAAGGCACGAAATGATGAATCAGGTATATGGGAAGGGTTTATACCAAATGTAGGGAAAGGTACAGTGTATAAATATTTCATTAAATCCAGGTATAAAAATTACAGTGTTGAAAAGTCCGATCCTCTTTCAAAATATAATGAGCAGCCCCCAAAAACGGCTTCAGTTGTCTGGGATTACAGTCACAAGTGGAATGATGGGGCATGGATGAAAAAGCGTGCGGCTCACAATTCCCTGGCCGGGCCGGTATCGGTATACGAGGTTCAGCTTGAATCCTGGAGAAGGTCGGTAGAAGAAAATGGCAGACCCCTTACCTACCTTGAACTGGCGGTTCAATTATCCGCATATGTGAAAGAAATGGGATATACGCATATCGAGCTGATGCCGGTAACAGAATATCCCTTCTCCGGATCCTGGGGCTACCAGGTTGTCGGATACTATGCACCTACCAGCAGGTTCGGCAATCCTGATGAATTCATGGAACTGATCGACATCCTGCATCAAAACGACATTGCAGTGATCATTGATTGGGTTCCCTCCCACTTTCCCGGCGATCTCCATGGCCTGCATTTCTTTGATGGAACGTATCTCTATGAACACGAAGATCCAAGAAAAGGATATCATCCCGACTGGAACAGCTATATATTTAATTACGGCCGGAATGAGGTAAGAAACTTCCTCATCAGCAGTGCACATAGCTGGATGGAATATTTCCATATCGACGGTATCAGGGTCGATGCCGTTGCTTCAATGCTTTATCTCGACTATTCGCGTAAAGAAGGAGAATGGATCCCCAATATTCATGGTGGACGCGAGAATCTTGATGCAATCGGGTTCCTGAGGGATTTCAACGAATCGCTTTACACAAAGTTCCAGGGAATCCAGACAATTGCTGAAGAATCCACAGCCTGGCCCATGGTAACCAAACCCGTTTATACCGGCGGACTTGGATTCGGTATGAAATGGAACATGGGCTGGATGCACGATACCCTCAGCTATATGTCACATGAACCCATTCACCGCAGTTATCATCATAACCAGATGACATTCAGTATAATGTATGGTTTTAGTGAAAATTTCATGCTTTCATTGTCGCATGACGAAGTGGTTCATGGAAAAGGAAGCCTTATCAATAAAATGTCAGGAGATCTATGGCAGAAATATGCAAACCTGAGGATTATGTTCGGGTATATGTATGCACATCCGGGTAAGAAACTGCACTTTATGGGGATGGAATTCGCACAATGGAACGAATGGAACCACGAAACAAGCCTTGACTGGCATCTCCTGGAAAATCTAAATCATTTTGGATTTCAGAAATACATAAAAGACCTGAATGCT
>CAYSAH010000051.1:0-13598 GCA_964428945.1 uncultured Bacteroidaceae bacterium
GAAGCGAATAAACGGTATGAGCCCGTAGGATTGGGTTTTATACACTTCATAATACTGAATCGGAGAATGATCTCAAAGTATGCGAAACAATAACCTCTTATTAAAGGTTTGTGGAGCAGAGAGTGCCTAAAATGAATAGGTTACAAGATGTACATTAACAAATGTATACCATACTGTCCAATAAAACAAATTTCGCTCTGAACCAGATTCTTATAGAAATAACAATACGAGGAATCGTTATTCTGGCGCGGTAGACTATTTTAGCAATATGTAAGGTTTTGTCTCACCTAATCTCATATAGTTATTGCATTCTGGTTTACAAATCATAAGGAGCCATGTTCAAGGTTCAATATTTTCCGAAGGCTGTCATACTTCAAGCAGTCTGTTTCAAGTTGAGATTCACACTGAGCTACCGTGATGTCGAAAAAATATTTAGAATCAGAGGAGTAATTGTCGATCATGCAACCACTTACAAAATTTAATGTGGGTAGTTGATCTATATTTTCTGTCTCCAGGAATTCGAACAGTAGAAAGGTCATAGATTCCACCAACCTTTTTGACCCCCTTTCTGGCAAAAAAGAAAGGGTTACAAATTTTTAAATCTGTAACCCTCTGATAATCTGCCTCACCTTCGCGAACTACTTGTGGACTCTGTCCACCGTAGCTCGCTTCGGCGATCGAAGGTGGAGCATATCGGAATCGAACCGATGACCTCTTGACTGCCAGTCAAACGCTCTAGCCAACTGAGCTAATGCCCCGATAAGGGAACAAAAATATCACTTTTTATTGAAAAAACAGAGCCAACAGTGCTTTAGCTGATTTTTTCCTGTTAACTGATCCTTTTTCAACCTTATATTTATAGGACCAGGGACAAGTATTTGATCACTTTATCAGAATTTGCCTATCCGGGAAACAGAAATGAAGAGATCATTTTGTTCCCTGGTTTATACCTGAAGCCGGAGAAGCTCAATTGATATAATGAGATGAAACGCAAGGATCATCAAAACTCGATCAGCGGACATACTTTGCCGAGAACCACAGATTGTTTCATTTCGAGTCGATATTAGATCAGCTAAATCTTCAATTCTCCCAAAGGAAGTCTTTTTGCACTATTTTTACCGATTATAAATTAATTGGAAGGAATTTGTTTTTCTCCAATCTCCATTTATATTTATTGTAAATTGTCGTTTACCCTGAAATCTGAATCTCTTATCCACCTCAGTGAGGTGCGTTTCACTCCATGTTCAGTCTTTAAATTTTAAGTACTTGAACTATGTCTCAAAAAAACCAAAACATCCACTTCGGGTTCGATCTTGGCTCTATTTCCATTAACACTGTTGTAATGGATAATGATCGTAAAATCCTGAAAAACAGGTACGACCAATGCCATGGAAAACCTTTTGAACTCTTTAGGTCCATTTTAAATGAACTTGAATCAGAATTTTCCTTCGACAACATCGGTACTGTAGGATTAACAGGGACAGGCGGGGAGCTTGCTGCGGAATTGATCGGGGGAAAGTACATCAATGAAATAATTGCGCAATCCACCTCGGTGGCAAGACTTTACCCCCAGGTAAAGACGATCATTGAAATGGGTGGTGAAGATTCCAAGCTGATCTTCATGGAGGCCCTGGATGAGAATTCTTCAAAACTATCAGAGTTTGAGCTGAACACATTGTGTGCCGCAGGTACAGGTTCATTTCTCGATCAGCAGGCCAAAAGGATCGGGGTATCCATAGAAGATGAATTTGGCGAGCTCGCCATGAGATCAGAAAACCCACCTCGGATCGCAGGCCGCTGCTCAGTATTCGCAAAAAGCGATATGATCCACCTGCAGCAGATCGCCACTCCGGTCCACGACATTGTTGCGGGTTTGTGCTTTGCCGTTGCAAGAAATTTTATAAGTACCCTCGGAAGGGGGAAAACCTTCCAGTATCCTGCCATTTTCCAGGGTGGTGTCGCAGCAAACAAAGGAATGATCAGGGCATTTAAGGAGATCCTGAAAATACAGGATGGAGACCTCATCATACCCGAATACCATGCCTCCATGGGTGCCATCGGATCCCTCTATTACCTGCTCGACCGACCGGGAGAAAAAGTGCCCGGCTTCAAGGGAGTTACAACACTTAACAATTATATCGATGGGGAAAAAGCCAGGGGGAAGACCTTCAAACCCCTGAGTCCTCCAAGTGCAAAATACAACAAGGAGATCTACCCGATCCCAGATGGGATTAACAATTACGAGGTATACCTGGGACTTGATATTGGTTCACTAAGTACTAACGTTGTTCTTATCGATGATGAGAACAGGGTAATCGCGCGTCGCTACCTTCCCACAGCCAGTAAACCTGTTGAGGCAATGAGACAGGGGCTCCAGGAAATACAGGAAGAGATCGGTCACCGTGTGCTTGTAAAAGCCGCAGGTACCACCGGTTCGGGCAGGTATCTGACCGGGGACTTTATCGGGGCTGACCTTATCAGAAATGAGATTACAGCCCAGGCCACTGCAGCTATAGCCTACGACCCGAAAGTTGACACTATTTTCGAGATCGGTGGCCAGGATTCCAAGTATATAAGTATCGATAATGGTGTGGTCGTTGATTTCGAAATGAACAAGGTTTGTGCAGCCGGCACAGGATCCTTCCTTGAGGAGCAGGCTGAAAAGCTGAACATCAATATCATCGAAGAATTCGGGAAGATGGCCCTGGCCGCTGAACAGCCAGCCGGCCTGGGTGACCGTTGCACCGTTTTCATGGAATCAGACCTTAACTCCTTCCAGCAAAAAGGGGTGGAAACTGAAAACCTCGTGGGCGGACTTGCCTACTCCATCGTTCATAATTATATCCAAAAGGTTGTAAGGAAGAAAAAAGTTGGCGATCATATCCTTTTCCAGGGCGGAGTAACGAACAACCGGGCAGTCGTTGCAGCTTTTGAAGCAGTAACCGGCAAAAAGATCCACGTGGTTCCTCATTTTGATGTCACTGGTGCCATAGGCGCTGCCATGCTGGCAAGGGACTATGTTAAGAAAAACAATTTAGAAACAAGGTTCAAGGGATTTGATGTAAGCCGGATTCCTTACAAGGTGGATAAATTCACCTGCAGGGAATGCTCGAACCAGTGCGAAATAAGAAGGGTAAAAATTGAAGGAGAAAATAAACCCTTGTTTTACGGCGGAAGATGTGAGAAATATGAACTGGATGAAAGGAAGGGTAAAGGAATGGGGATTCCTAACCTTTTCAATGAAAGATTGGAGTTGCTCATTGACGGGTTCGAAGAAAAACCAAGGGACCCGGGAAAGATCACTATCGGGATCCCAAGAGCATTAATGGTCTTCTACCAGCAATTCCCTTTCTGGAGAACCTTCTTTGAAACCCTCGGATTCCAGGTGGCTGTATCAGAGGAAACGAATAACCAGACCGTTAAAAAATCGCTGAACCTGATCGTTGCCGAGACCTGCTTCCCTGTGGAAGTGATGCATGGGCATATCTATGAATTCCTTGAAAAGGAAGTGGACTATGTATTTACGCCATTCATGATCAATTCAAAAGCAGAAAAAGACAATCCGACCAACAATTGCAATTGCCCCTGGGTGCAGGCATTCCCCTATATGGTCAATGCTGCACTGGGAGATAAAGAAAAGGAAAAACTGATGATCCCTACCCTTACTTTCAGGTATTTCGGGAAGGTCACAGCCAACCAGTTATATGAATACTTCGGTAAAAAATTCAATCTCTCCAGGAAAAAAATATCGGATGCCATGTACCTGGCCGATAACAAGCAATCGGAATTTGAAGAAAAAGTGAGGCTCAGGGGAATTGAAGTATTGGCGAACCTTCCGGAAGACAAGGAATGCCTGGCCATTATCGGACGACCTTACAATACAGGTGATCCGGCCCTCAACCTCAGGATGGTTGAGAAACTTATCAATCTTGATGTACTTCCCATACCGATGGATTTCCTTCCGATTGCTGACGAGCATATCACGCAGGATTATGACAGGATGTATTGGCCCAACGGTCAGAGGATCCTTGCTGCAGCGAGGATCGTTGCAAGGAATCCGAAACTTCATGCCGTATATATGGGAAATTTCCGCTGCGGACCCGATTCCTTCCTCTCTCATTTTGTAAATGAGGAGATGAAGGGTAAACCTTATATGGAAATTGAGATCGACGAACACAGTGCCGATGCAGGAATGATCACACGTTACGAAGCCTTCCTCGACAGCCTGGCGGGTTCCAGGATCGCAAAAAAGCCACCCAAAAAAGTTCATATACCGAAGAAATCATCTGCAACTCCCATGGTGGGGCGGACCCTTTTCTTCCCCTATATGAACGATGCTTCTTATACAATAGCTGCCACCTGCAGAAGTTTTGGCATCCATTCGGAATCCTTACCGATGCAAACCCAGGAGGACCTGGATATCGGAAGAAAATATACTTCTTCGAAAGAATGCTTCCCGATGATCTGTACCACAGGCAGTTTCCTTAAGAAATTGATGGAGCCCGGGATTGACCCGACCAAGGTAAGTTTCTTTATGCCCGACCATAACGGGCCTTGCAGGTTCGGTCAGTACAATAAATTCCAAAGGATACTTTTCGACAGGCTGGGGTACACCAAGGCAGAAATCATCTCTCCAAGCAATGATACTTCTTACGAAGATATTTCAGGCGGACATGGAACCCAATTCAGGTACCAGGCCTGGCGCGGCTTTGTTGCAGTGGATATCCTGAGGAAATTTAAACAGGAACATAAACCATATGAACTGATCCCCGGGAATACGGACAAGGTTTACCAGAGGGGCCTGGATGAAATTGTAAGGTGTATGGAAAACGGAGGTAAAAATCTTCCTGAAACACTTGAGACAATTGGCAGATCCTTTTCTGAAATTCCTGTCTCGAACGGAAAAAGAAAACCTGTGGTAGCCATTCTCGGCGAAGTATTCATGAGGGATAATCCCTTCTGCAGTGCCCATATGGTCGACAGGCTCGAAAAATTCGGTGCGGAAACGCTCATCGCGGGTTTGGCCCAGTTCCTTGTATATTTCACCATCAGGTACTTGCGCGACAGCAGGTGGAAAGGTGACTACAGGGGTATCCTAAAATCGAGGATCCAGGAATTTTCACAAACGATCTCTGAAAAGAAGCTTGTAAAAGCAGTGCATGAAATGTATGACAATAAACTGGATGTCTCTGTTAACGAGATGCTTGATTCAAGTCTGCCTTATATACACAGGCACTATGACGGTGATCCTGCAGTGAACCTGGGTTCTTCTGTTGCGCTTGCGAAACGCGGAGTTTCCGGCCTGGCAAACATTATACCTTTTTCATGTATGCCCGGAACCATTGTTGAGGCCGTTTCGGATCCTTTCAAACGCGACCATAATCACATTCCGGTTGTGCATATAGCTTACGATGGACAGGAAGATGCTTCAATTGAATTGAGACTTCAGGCATTTATGCACCAGGCATACCAATTTTCCGAAGAGCACGGCTTGGGAATGAATGAGAATCCAAAGGATCTGATAAAAAAACCAAAGGTAACAGCGGTTGAGCCCATATGATTTCAAGGCAATTTGTAATATTTCAAACATTTTCAAAAATCCTGAAACCAAGTTTGAAATATTGGATAAATTGATATTAAATTGCATTAAAATCAAAAAACATGAAACGGACTTCAATACTTTCAATCGTCGCCATATTGGCGTTTTCCACCGGTATGGTTCAGGCACAGGTGCTTGACAGGTTCATTGATAACAGGAAGGACACTGCTGTTAGTACAGTTTTTCAAAGAACAGGCAGGGAAGCAGATAAAGGAATTAAGAAAGGGATCAATAAACAACTGGATAAAATCTTTGGAGCCGAAGAGGCGGACACAGTTACTGCAAGTCCAGCTCCAAAAACCAGTGCTTCCGGTTCCGGATCTCCAAAGTCTTCATCTTCCAGGTCCTCCTCCACTTCAAATGCCGGATACAATGCACTGATGGGCAGGATGGGTATAAGCACCGGCACTGCCAATGTTAAACCATCCTATGATTTTGACGGATTCATTGAAATGACAATCATCAACTACACAGATGGTAATAAGGAAGATGACAAGACCGTCTACAAGACTTTTATCGATACAGAATCATTCGATTATGGTATGGAATTCAAGGATGAAGACCAGGAGGGAACATCCTATATCATTTTCGATTCAGAAAACAGCCTGATGCTTACCCTGGGGGATTCGGACGGAGAGAAGACCGGATTTGCTATAAGTTACGCTTATGCCGGAGCTGAACCAGCTGAAGCGGAGGAGACTGATACGGAAGAGGCAGTGGATGCGTACAGCAGTTATAAAACGGGAAAGACAAAAAATATCCTTGGATACAAATGCGAGGAGTACCGCATTGAAAATGAAACTGATGACGATATTGTTACAATGTGGGTGACGGATGAGCTGAACAAGGAGATGAAGAAATCATACCTTCAAAATTCTACTTTTACCGGGATGTTCATGTACGCTTATTACACCAATGGTGTGGTGATGGAGTATATCCTTGAAGATAATTCCAATAATGAGAAAACCGTGATGACCGTTACCGACATCGATCTGAATAAAAAGAATTCTATAAGCACACATGGTTACTCGATCATGAATATGGGTGGAGTACCGGCTGAAGAACCAGAGGAAGATTAACGTTCAGATGGACCTTGCCGATTTTCTCACAAATTCAGCACTGCTTTTAAAAAAGGAGGAGATTGGAGCAATTATCGGACCGGACCCAGGGCAATTCAAAAAACTTTTCGATCTCTCCTTCTCCCGTGAAATGCCAGTCTGCTGGCGTGCCACATGGTTGATGGATTATCTTTCCGAACTGCACCCCTGGCTTGCTGAAGCATATATCGAAAGCTTATGGTCCGAGGTGCCGAAGGAGCATCCGATGGGTGTTACCAGGAGCCTGCTCAGACTTCTGACCAGGTACGAGGTCCCGGAGGATTACCAGGGAATTGCTGCCGACCTTTGCCTGGAATGGCTGGGACGTGAATCTGTTCCGGTGGCAATTAAAGTATATGGAATGGAAATGCTCTTGAAAATTGCCCGAATATATCCGGAATTGAGCAAGGAGTTCATTGTAATTATTGAGGAACATAGCAACAACAATTCTGTCGGCTATAAAGCCAGGGCCAAACATATTATTACAGCACTGCGAAAGCTTTAGCTATTTCTCCAGATACTTTTTTAAATACCTGTCACAGATCTCTCTTTGGATGATCCGGTAATGAGGATGATACGATTCAAGGTATATCTTACTGTGATGGACCACAAATTCTCCCCGCTCGGGAAGGGAATCTATACTTGCCCTTTCAATCTCAAAATTTGAAAGAAAAATACAGAATTATCTTGATTATCTTTACAATAGAAAGTTTTCAAATATGTATAAATCATCTATCTGTTTCATCTTGTTTAAACCTGCAGTACCCGGCAACATCGGGGCAAGTGCAAGAGCAATAAAAACCATGGGATTCAAAGAACTGCGACTGGTCGATCCTGCTGCGGACCCACTTCATGAAGAAGCAAGAATGCTGGCCCACGGCTCCGTCGATATCCTGGAAAACTGCAAGGTCTTTCGAAGCTTCGGTGAGGCAGTTAAGGATATTGATTTTCTTGTTGCCACCACAGCAAAGCGAAAATCTGCGAAAGTGGATTACGTCCCTTCCTATGAACTTGGAAAAGTGCTTTCTGAAAAACTCCCACTTACAAATAAGATCGGAATCGTTTTTGGAACGGAAGAGAGCGGTTTACCAAATTCTGTTCTCCAGAAATGCAATATGGCAGTAAGTATTCCAATGGCCCAGCCCTACCCTTCCCTGAACCTGTCGCAGTCGGTGATGATTCTCGCCTATGAACTGTCGATGCTAAAAGAAACTGCATCAGGCGAAGAAGCAGAAAACCAAGCAATAAATACCTGGCACCAGCTTGAGGAGCGGACATCAATTATCCTGGAAGATTGTGGAATTAATCCGGGCACTCCTCTTTACCACCGGATCATCGAGCGCATGTCGTTGATGAAGGCAGCCGACGCAAGGCTGGCGCATTCCATCTCAAGTAAGATCATGGACCTTATAAATTACAGGAAATCATTGTAAGGAAAATTGAACACTTCAGGGATCGCGGATTTAAGGATTTCCCTTATTATCTGGCGCCGGGGCCTTTATCTGTTTTCTCTCGTGATGGCGGGTTCCTAAGGATGCAAGGAAGGAGGATCTAGCTTATAATACTTCTCCCCGTATTTCTCCCTGACATGCTCATAATGACTGTTGTCAGAATTCGACTTTATGTATAAAGCCGGTGGATAAACACCTTTCAACTCCCTGTAATTTTCCATGCCTTCCAGCATTTCCTTCACTTTTTCGGGGAACTCATCGGCAAGGTTATTTAATTCACCCGGATCATCCTTCAGGTTAATGAGCAATAAAGGGTGTGCTGCAACGGCCTGCTTCCAGCTTTCTCCTTCAAATCCTTCGTAGGGCAGTTTTATCTTCCAGTCTCCTTTCCTGTAACATTCCAGTTTTCCTCCATCATAATAGAGGAATTCATCTCCTGCCCTCTCACCTTCGCCTTTCAATACCCTGAGAAGACTTTCTCCGTCATACTCCCTGTCGGAGGGCAATGCTACCCCGGCAATTTCGCACAAGGTGGGCAGCCAGTCCATCATCAGACCCATATTTTCATAAACTGAACCTGCCTGAATAGTTTTCGGCCACATCGCTAGTGCAGGAACCCGCTGGCCCCCTTCAAAGGTGTACTGCTTCCCTTCCCTGAGCTCTCCTGCCGAACCACCATGATCTCTCATCACCAGCCAGGGTCCGTTATCACTTGAAAAGACCACCAGTGTGTTATCCATTATGCCTTCAGTTTCAAGTTTTTTCAGGATCTCGCCTACACTCCAGTCCAGTTCCTGAACCACATCGCCATACAGGCCTCTTTCCGAGGTCCCGGCAAATTTTTCCGATACATAAATGGGAACATGGGGCATCGAGTGGGCAAGGTACAGAAAGAAAGGCCCGTCTTTTTTGCGTTCAATAAAGTCGAGCGCCTTTTCAGTGTACGTTTTCGTGATCTGGCTCTGGTCGGGATGAAAATCAACAACACTGTTCCCTTCCATGTACACCACACTTTCCATATCATTGCTGTAGGGTATTCCAAAATATTCATCGAATCCCCGCTGAAGAGGCAGGAACTCTTGCCTGTGACCCAGGTGCCATTTGCCAATAATTCCAGTCGAGTAACCTGCTGTTTTAAGAAGATCGGCGATCGTATTTTCTTCCACAGGCATTCCGGTATATGATTCAGGAAAAAACACTCCATGAATACCCATCCTCTGGGGAATCCTTCCTGTCATTAAGGCGGCCCTGGATGGGGAACAGATCGGTGATGCTGAATAGAACTCCGTGAACTTCATCCCTTCACTGGCAAGCCGGTCAATGTTTGGAGTTTTTATATCGCTTGCCCCAAAACATCCCAGGTCGCCATAACCGAGATCATCGCAGTAAACTATTATAAAATTTGTCTTCTCTGCCTCCTTTGCTTTATTGCTCGTGCAACCCGCAAAAACAAAAAATACAAGGAAAGCTAAGGCTGACTTTCTCATGGCTATGTGTTATAAAATAATTTTACTTTTTTAAGGAAGCAAAGCCGATATTGTCAAGAGCTATCATACCCTTCTCCCCTTCACTGAAAACAAAGCTTATGGATTTTAAATTCTCCACATCCAGCAAGGGATTCGCATTCCGGAAATGTTCCAGTCCAATTTCAATATGTTGCGGAATCGGTTCGGGATCGGAATTTTTATACAGGATATCCAGCTTATACATATGGGACGAAAATATGGGATTAACAGGAAAATGATCTGAAAGGGAAATTACTGCCTTTTCATCACTGGCATCCACAAGCATTATTTCAAAACCCAGGGCTTCTTCCTTTTCACTATCCTTTTCCTTGTCCTTTTTCCTTGATCTGCCGGAATCAATATCTTTTTTAGGCTCCTCACCGGATAACTTTTCCCCCGCTTGTTCATTTTCCGAAGGATCGGGCTCGACATCCGGAGTTTCCTCATTGGATGGAGTGTAACGCTCTCCGGGATCCTGCCTGAGGCTGTAGACGTCGAACTGCAGCTTCTGAAATGATTCCGCGGTAACATTCAAAGGCTCCTTAAAAAGCAATTCATAGCCTCCCGGTACGGAATCCTTTTCATTGTTCCAGCCCAGGAAAACAGCCTTTGTTCCGCTGCTCCCCTTTTTCAGGGATACTTTCTTCTCGTAGGTATCAGCAAGTTCTGAAAACTTTACCTCTGCAAGACCACTGGATGTGGAAACAAGATCAATATCCTCCTCATAATTTGCAATAATGCAGCTCCTGTTGTCCTGGTACTGGTTTATATACAGGGTCTTTGGAAGCCATTCCCTTGCCAGACGGTAGTCGGTGAACAATTGCAAATAATCCTGGCCAACCTCAAAAGTGGCATTAATAAAAGTGCTGATATATACTTTTGCTATCCTCTCCTGTTCTTCCTTTTCCAGGAGAAGGCGCCTGTTCAGCAGCATTCCATTCGGAAAGCCAATGTCATTGATCCCCCAGCTGGTATTGAACTGGCCGTGATTGGCATTCTGAATATATATTCCGGCCTTGAAATGGAACGAAGTATCCGTAAACTTAACCCTGTTGAATTGCCTGAGTCCTGTATAGGAGTCCAAATCAGCATCCATAGATCCCTGGATGGACAGGTAATTAACATTCTCAATAGGTGTTTCGATGCCTGATGGGTAATATTGCCCGTCGACCTGTGCAAGGGCAACAATGCCTTTTATTCCGAAATTAAAATCAAATACCTCTTCGGCATTATCCGGGTAATACTCAAGGGGATTGAAACTAGCTGCTATACTTACGGCCTCACCGCCACGGGAATGGCCAACCAGAATCACATTTTCCATGTCTGCCTTTCCGAAAAGTACTGAAGTACTGTCCCCGGTCCGTTCCCTGATCATTTCGAGGTGTTTCAGAAGCAACCAGCCACGGGCATCATTTTCTTCCGCCAGTGGATGTTTAAAATCTGTAAGGCTTCCATTCAAAAAATTTTCATCTACAGAAATTGCCATAAATCCGTGGGTGGCGAAATGCTGCCCAAGGTATGCATATCCGGAGTCAGAAAAATCCCTGTCGAGGTGATTGCCATGAACCATCAATATGAGCGGGAAAGGTCCCGGACCCTCGGGTAGCCAGATGGTTCCGTTAAGCGGCAGGCTGTCTTTACCGAATCCCCAGTATGCTGTGCGTATCTTTCCGGCCAGCTTGTCCCAATTTTCGATGAAGGAAGAACCATCCACTGTATACGACCTTATCTCTGCACTGTCTCCGAATTCTTTCCGGTGCCTGTCTTTGCCTGCCCCGTAGCTTAATTCAGAGTATTTAAAATTTCCATCCCCGGCAGGGTCATCCCTGTCCAGCCGGGCGGGCATATATTTAGCTTCGAGGCTGAAATTCTCAGAGGCTTTCTTTTCAGGACCGGGATAAGCAAGGAAATATATAAGAAGGAATAGATTACAGACACCAACGGAAAAAAAGAAAATATTTGCCAGCTTTTTCGTCCGGGATAATTTCTTCCAGTAGCGCCTTGAAAAATTTGACAGTGAGCCAAAGATAAAAAGGAAAGTAAACAGCATGTAAAAAAGCTCAACAAGTCGACCTTTTATGGGTGCCTGGAAATAGATAAAGAACAGTGCACCTGCGGCAAAAATCAGCCATCCTGCCTTTTTCGGTATCGATCCTGCAATAACAAGCCCAAGCTTTATGAGTGCTCCATATAAAAAAGGAAGCGAAGCGATCATAAGGCCGGAAATAATCAGCCAGGGAAAGGACAGGGAGTCTGAAAAAAATATCAAAAATCCCAAGGTCAGCAGAAGGATCACGAATAACGAACCCATTGAGATCCACTTCCAGTTTCGGTCGGAGAGATAGCCGGTTTCCTTTACAGTCTTGAAGAACTTTGCAAGTAAATACCTGATCCTTGCATACAGGTTTTTCAGATTATCGCTTCCCGAAAGACTCATCCCGGTAATTCTTGTTTGATTTTCAGAGATTTAAGGTTCCAAACAAATATGGTGAAAAAATAATCTCCATGCAATAGAAAGCTGTGGCAAAGGGCGGGATATCTTTCATACAGATTGTTCCGGCACAATTTAATACAAAGAAGTAAGGCCCCTGTTTAACGGAGGCCTTACTTGTTCATATAACAGAAATTCTACATCAATTTCCAACCATCCCTGTATTCGTGCTTGATCAGCTCTTCAGCAAATTTCTTTGCATTAACTGTGTCATGCTTGGTGTCAAAACTTGGGTGACCATTATGAATGGTAAAGGTATCAGAAGATACGATCCTCACCTCATCAGTATCAGAAAGATTGGTGATCTTCATTGCTTCACCATCCCATTGAAGTTCGCGGTTCAGACTCTGCAGGCGAACGCCCAGGTTACCCATTACCACCATTTCATTCAGCGGACCAGAGTAGTTGAAGTTAGAGCTGGCCTCAACCCTGTTTTCAGGACTTTCTTTGCAGGCTCTTGCCCAATCCATTTCGTGTGAAGTCTCAATGCGGCGAATCGTTTTTGGTGCCTTATACTCTGTGGTAGCGTCTTTTCCATGGATCCACAATCTTGGGTTTGCCCCGTAGCAGCCGCACATAATCTTGCCTTTTTCACCTTCAAATACAACGCCTCCGCTCCAGTCACCCATCATCTCACCATCTTTCAGTTCGGCGATCCTTTGCGGCATCATTCCACCATCGTACCAGGTGGCATGTACTGCCGGCAGTGCAAATTTCGGAAGATTTTCCCTTGCAGGGAACCTGTAATGCACAACCTGTGCCTGGGGTGCGCTTTCAGTATTGAACTGGGTGGAACTTGCCTGTACAGAAACAGGATGCCCGAGTTTCAAGCCCATAAATACCGGGTCAAGGATATGGCAGGCCATATCTCCCAGGGCTCCTGTACCGAAATCCCACCATCCTCTCCAGTTCCAGGGTGTATATGCTTCATGGTAGGGCCTGAATTTCGCCGGTCCGATAAAAAGATCCCAATCCAGGGTTTTTGGAACTTTCATCGTTTCCTTCGGACGTTCCAGCCCCTGTGGCCATATCGGACGGTTTGTCCATGCGTGAACACGCTCCACTTCTCCGATGGCTCCATCCCATAGCCATTCGCACATGGTCCTTAATCCTTCACCTGAATTTCCCTGGTTTCCCATCTGTGTGGCCACGCCGTATTCCCTGGCTTTCAGGCGCAACATTCTCGATTCATAAACAGTATGTGTAAGTGGCTTCTGAACATATACATGCTTGCCCGCTGTAATTGCCCCCATGGCAGAAATGGCATGAGTATGGTCGGGTGTTGCAACAACAACAGCATCAATAGAATCCATCATCTCATCATACATTATTCTGAAATCTTTATAATGCTTGGCATTCGGATATTCTTCAAAGGTTTCTTTGGAATATCCCCAATCCACGTCGCATAATGCAACGATATTTTGGGAATTCATTGCGTTGATATTTGAATGTCCC
>CAYSAH010000052.1:0-13593 GCA_964428945.1 uncultured Bacteroidaceae bacterium
ATTCTTAGCACTTCAACAATAATTCTAAGTCAGTATTTTATCTTCAGAAAGTAGATGAACTTTTTTGATAACAGAAGGTATGTTTTTATAATTTTCACTATCCTGGTTGGACTGACATTCATTATCAGGCTTTTCTTTTTGCAGGTAATAGATACCTCATATAAAATTTCAGCCGAAAATAATTCGCAGAGTCATGTTGTGGTATACCCTGCGCGGGGGCTGATCTATGACAGAAAGGGAGAACTCCTGGTCTCAAACCAGGCAGCCTATGATATTATGGTGGTTCCCAATAACCTCCAGGAATTTGATACAGCAGAATTCTGTAATATACTCAACATTTCTGTTGAAAACCTGGTTGACTGGCTGAACAGGGCAAAAAACTACTCCTGGCGGGTAAGCTCTGTATTTATGAAACAGGTAAGTTTCGATATGGCTGCAGTACTGCAGGAAAAAATTTATAAATACCCGGGATTTTACCTCCAGTCAAGAACCCTGAGAACTTATGCAAGACCCATTGCATCGCACATACTCGGCTATGTTGGCGAAGTTGACCAGAATATCCTTGAGAATAACGACTATTATGAAATGGGGGACTATATCGGGATTATTGGAATTGAAAAATCGTATGAAGAGGTTCTTCGGGGAATCAAAGGGCTGAAAATTTACCTCAAAGACGTTCATAACAGGATCATTGGTTCGTATGAAGACGGGAAATATGACAAAGCGGTGCAGGTTGGAAAAAATATGATGATCTCCCTGGATTCCGACCTGCAGGAATATGGGGAAGCGCTTATGAAACAATTCGTAGGGAGTATTGTGGCGATCGAACCCTCAAGCGGAGAGATACTTGCCATGGTAAGTTCTCCCTCACTTGACCCAAATAAACTTATTGGAAGAAATCTTGGAGAAAGTATAAAACAACTTTCAGCTGATACACTCAATCCCCTTTTTAACAGGGCCTTAATGGCTCAGTACCCGCCTGGATCAACATTTAAAACAATCAATGCACTTATTGGCCTCCAGGAGGGCGTCATCAATACCCGGTCATCCTACTATTGCGATTTAGGCTATTATTATAAGGGGATCCATGTAGGATGCCATTCCCATGAAGCACCCCAGGAACTTATCGGCGGTATACAACATTCTTGCAATTCATATTTTTGCAATGTTTACCGCCGGATCATGGAAAATCCTGCCTATACAGATACAGAGGAGGCTTTTAGTCATTGGCGCGACCATGTGATGTCCTTCGGTTTTGGGGAAAAACTGGGTTCCGACTTCTCCAACGAACTCAGGGGAAACATCCCTACAGTTGAATATTATGACCATTATTATACAAAGGGGCATTGGAATTTTCTGACCATCATCTCAATGGCCATCGGACAGGGTGAACTTTTAATTACTCCTATTCAGATGGCAAATATGACGGCTACGATCGCCAACAGGGGCTGGTATTATATTCCTCACCTTGCCAGGAGCATTGAAGGCGAAAAAATTATCGACAGTAAATTCCTTGAGAAGCATTATACTACCATCGATTCAGCTAATTTCAGTCCTATAGTAGAGGGGATGTACCTCGCTGTGAACGGAGGATCGGGTTCAACCGCCAGGATCGCAAAATTCCAGGATCTTGAAATCTGCGGTAAAACAGGCACTGCCCAGAACCCTCATGGTGAGGATCATTCTATTTTTATCGCATTTGCTCCTAAGGATAATCCTAAGATAGCAATGGCTGTGTATGTTGAAAATGAAGGATTCGGAGGAACCTGGGCCGCACCGATTGCAAGCCTTATGATCGAAAGTTACCTTACAGGAGAAGTAACCCGAAATTGGCTTGAACAGTATGTTTTGAAAGGAAATACCAAAAATAAGGAGGGCGGTGAATGATGGCCAGGAGAAATAATCTTTATGCAAATGTCGATTGGCTCTCTATAGGTATTTGGGTATTGCTGATAGTATTTGGGTGGATGAATATCTATTCTGCAAACATCATGAATGGTGATGGCACTGTTTTCGATTTTTCCCAGCGCTATGGAAAACAGATGATCTGGATCGGGGCTTCAATAATCCTGATCGTAATCATTTTCATTCTTGATGCCAAATTTTTTCCATTCTTTGCTTATCCCCTATATGGATTCATGATCATAATGCTTGTCGCTGTTTTTCTCTTTGGGAAAGAGATCAATGGTGCACGCTCATGGTTTGTTATTGGCGGATTTCAATTCCAGCCCTCTGAATTTGCCAAACCATTCACGGCACTTGCACTTGCCAGGCTTCTTTCCTCTCACGGCTTCTCACTTAAGGGATTCAAATCCTTTTTCATAACCGGACTGATTATTTTTAGCCCGGCATTGTTTATTATGCTACAACCTGACCTCGGTTCAACACTTGTATATTTTGCCTTTATGTTCGTATTGTACCGGGAAGGATTTTCACAGAACACAATGATCCTTGGAGTGTTCCTCATTGTGCTTTTCATCATTACTCTACTGGTAGATAAGAGCTTAATTATAATGTCAGTATGGATCGTATCACTTGCTCTGTTCAGGTATAACCTTGACTGGAAGAAGGTTTTGCTTGGAATGTTTATACCCGGTGTGCTAATTTTCGGCATTCTTTATGGACTGGTCTATTTCCTTGAATTTGGTATATCGGTCTACCAAATCACCTTTTTGAGTTTCCTCATCTTATGTACCTATTACCTTATACTTGCCATCCGATTCAGAAAACCTGTGGTTTTTAAAGTTCTTGCCGGCATGTTCATTGCTGTGTTATTTGTTGTTTCTGTTGATTATGCCATGAATAACATCCTGAAGGAACACCAGCAGCAAAGAATTTATGTAACTCTTGGCATCCAGGACGATCCCCAGGGCGTTGGCTATAACCTTAACCAATCAAAGATTGCTATTGGCTCGGGTGGTTTTTCCGGAAAAGGATTTCTGAAGGGAACCCAGACAAAATTGCAATTCGTTCCGGAGCAAAGTACAGATTTTATTTTTTGCACAGTCGGCGAAGAATGGGGATTTATGGGAACTACCATAGTGGTTATACTGTTCGTGCTTCTGATACTCAGGCTTTTAATGCTTGCAGAGCGACAACGCTCACATTTCAGCAGGATATACGGTTACGGACTTGTTTCGGTAATAATGGCACACTTCATTGTAAATATTGGAATGACAATTGGAATGTTCCCGGTGATAGGTATTCCTTTACCTTTTTTCAGCTATGGGGGATCCTCTCTACTCGCGTTCACTGTTTTTCTCTTTATATTCCTGAAACTTGATTCAAACAGGATGGACCTTCTCAGGTAATCATTAACCAGCTTTGGATTCTCCTCCAAGGTTTATCTGTGAAGAAATATCTATCTTGTACTTATTCTCAATAAAATCAATAATAGCCGGGAAAAACTCTCCGAATTCTCCAAGGAAATCATCGTATTGCTCCCTGAGCCTGCGGATGGCAAAACTTGTATGATCGGGCAGGCTTGTATTTGCCGACATCCTCTCCAAAACCAGCTCAATTCCCTCAACATTTTGATAGGCCAGCATCCAGTTGTTTTCAAGAAAAGTCGGGAACCAGACCTTTATTCCCTGTGGCAGCGTTTTATAATTCCGCTTTAAAATATCATAGGTCCGGTCAACATAATCCCTTAATGGTATTCCACAGTATTTCTGCCAGCTGATTGCAAGAAAATGATCATAAAAAATATCTACTATCACCCCGGCATATTTATGATATCCCTCAACAAGTCGAAGCCTGCTTCTCCGGGTGATGCTGTGTGCATCGGTAAATGTATCTATATCCCGATGTATCATTACTCCCTTTCTGACAAGTTCAGGAAGATGTATATAATTTTTACCCTTAACATAATCACCCTTGAAATTCCCAATAACAATTTCATCATTGCTCCCGGAAAGATAGGTATGTGCCAGGAAATTCATGTATGTATATCAATATAAAAAGTCCGCAATATATTCGAAAGCATTATAACTATTACGTTTATAAACTATAAGTTGTTTCATTGGCCTAAAAAAAAATAATTCTCCGGAACAAATGGCTTTATAAACTTCCATTAATATACTGATTTTTTGACTATTAACCATAAAACATTTTGTTCAACATAAAAGTGAGCACGATGTATTGATTTAGCTAAATTTGCTAGTACTTCAAACTCTAACAAACTTATTATGTTGCGAAAAAAAATAATTATTATCGGTGCTGCGGGCAGGGATTTTCATAACTTCAATACCTATTTCAGAGACAATGATTCTTTTGAAGTAGTTGCCTTCACGGCTGCCCAGATCCCTGATATCGACGGGCGGAAATACCCGGCCGAACTGGCTGGATCATTATATAAAGAAGGTATCCCAATCTATCCCGAATCAGAACTGAGCAGGCTTATTTCGGAACTGGATGTTGATTCCTGTATATTCTCCTATAGTGATCTCCCTTACCAGAAGGTAATGAATATAAGCGCACTGGTTAATGCAGCAGGAGCCAACTTTGAATTACTGGGAACAAAAGCCAGCATGATTAAAAGTTCCAAACCGCTTATTGCAGTTGGAGCTGTAAGGACTGGTTGCGGAAAAAGCCAGACTTCAAGACGTATTATCGAACTATTGATGGAAAAAGGACTAAAAGTGGTCGCAATAAGACATCCAATGCCATACGGTGACCTGGTTGCACAAAAGGTCCAGCGATTTGCAAAGGTGCAAGACCTGGCAAAACATAAATGTACAGTTGAGGAAATGGAAGAATATGAACCCCATGTTGTAAGGGGTAATGTGATTTATGCAGGAGTCGATTATGAGGCAATCCTGAGGGCTGCGGAAAATGATCCCGACGGCTGTGATGTGATCCTCTGGGATGGAGGAAACAATGACTTCCCATTCTATACCCCTGATCTTACCGTTACAGTAACTGATCCGCACAGACCGGGACATGAACTCTCTTATTACCCTGGAGAGGTTACTTTGCGGATAGCAGATGTTGTAGTGATCAATAAAATCGATAGTGCCTCACCGGAAAATATCCAGGTCGTAAGGGATAATATCCAATTAATTAATCCAAATGCCATTGTAATCGATGGTGCATCTCCAATTACGGTAACTGATCCAGCCATCATCAGGGGTAAAAGGGTACTGGTGGTTGAGGATGGCCCGACATTAACACATGGTGAAATGAAGATCGGGGCAGGTACAGTGGCTGCAAGAAAATTCGGAGCGGCAGAACTGGTAGATCCAAGACCTTTTACTGTTGGGAAATTATCTGAAACATTCAGGATCTATCCCGGTATCGGAACGCTACTTCCTGCAATGGGATACGGAGAGGAACAACTCAGGGACCTTGAATCTACTATAAACTCAACAGATTGCGATTCAGTGATCATCGGAACACCAATAGACCTCAACCGGATCATCAGGATCGAAAAACCAAATACCAGGGTATTCTATGACCTGCAGGAGATAGGAAAACCAGATCTTTCAGAAGTATTAGATGATTTTGTTGAAAAACATGGTCTGTAAAAGTTCTCCTGGTTTCTGACTGTTGCCTGAATATGCATTGAGGAGCTTTGCCATGCACACTGGAGGTCTATCGTAACTTTTACAATGCAAAAGATCGCATGGTCTACTATACTTTGATTAAGCTTCCAATTGAAATTCAAAGACAGGGGAAAAACCATTAACTGAACGAAGTTCCTGCAATACAACATAAATTTATGCAGCAAACGAAGCAACTGAAATTACTGTTGTTGATGATTTTCACAATAACGACCTTGTCCTGTTCAAGCGATCTCCCGGTTGTAACAATACATACGGAGATCGGTGATATCAGCCTGGAGATCGATACAATTTCTGCCCCGGTTACTTCAGCGAATTTCCTGGCACATTCTAAAATGGGCACCTATAGAAACTCCATGTTTTACAGGGTGGTAAATGATCATAACCAGCCAGGTGACAAGGTAAAAATCGATGTGATCCAGGGCGGATTATATATTGATTCCCTGGTCGATCTGCAATCCGTTATAATTCATGAATCGACAGAGTACACAGGACTCAGACATAGAAATGGTACAATATCCATGGCAAGAATGGAACCGGGAAGCGCATCAACCGAATTTTTTATTTGCATTGGACAACAGCCGGAACTGGATTTCGGTGGAAAAAGGAATCCTGATGGACAGGGTTTTGCCGCTTTTGGAAGGGTAATTAATGGGATGACCCTTGTAAAAGAAATTCAATCCATGGAAAATACGGGGCAGTATCTCGATCAAGCTGTAAAGATTTCGGACATTAATTTGAACTGATTCTATGCTCCTTATATCTATTATTTGCCTATTTTTGAAAACCACTTAGACCGTTTTAACAAAAATCGCATGAAAAGATTTCTAATGTTAATGGTCTTATGTGGTATTTTTATTTCTGCATTTGCCATCCAGGATACCATATCTGAAAAACGTAGTTACACTGTCGTTAAACTGATCGGAGCTCCTCCTTTAATTGATGGATATCTGAGCGAGGAGCTCTGGAAACAGTTTGAATGGTCCGGTGATTTTATCCAGCACATGCCCCATAGTGGCAAACCTCCGAGTTTTGACACCCGTTTTAAGATCTGCCACGATGAGGACTATATATATGTTGCCATTGAAGCGTTTGACAGTTTTCCGGATAGCATTGTAAACAGAATGACCCGCAGGGATGATCTTGATGGGGATATGGTATTTGTTGATTTTGACAGTTATCACGATTTAAGGACCGCCTTTGCATTTGTTGTAACAGCAGGAGGAGTCAAGGGTGATTTTTTTATATCAAATGATGGCCAGGATGATGACGAAACATGGGATCCGATCTGGTGGGTAAAGACATCCATAGGGAGCGAAAGCTGGATCGCTGAAATGAAAATACCATTCAGCCAGCTGCGTTTTGACAACAGTGAAAATGGAACCTGGGGCCTTGAGGTTGGAAGAAATCTGTTCCGAAAAGATGAAATGTCTTTCTGGCAACACATTCCTCCCGATGCCCCCGGAATAATCCACCTTTTTGGTGAAATGGATGGTATGAAGGGAATTAAACCAAGAAAACAAGCTGAGATCGTTCCTTATTTTACTTCTGGGATAAAAAACTACGAAGCCGACACTGAAAATCCCTTCCTGGACGGAAATGATTTTATCCTTAATTCAGGAGTTGATGCAAAGATTGGAATTACAAATAACCTTACACTCGACCTGTCGCTTAACCCTGACTTCGGACAAGTAGAAGCCGACCCTTCTGAAGTGAACCTCACAGCCTATGAATCCTTTTTCGAAGAAAAAAGGCCGCTGTTCATAGAAGGAAAGAATATCTATAATTTCCCCCTCCGCTTTGGAAACGGTGGAATGGGAGCAGAAAATATTTTTTATAGCAGGAGGATAGGACGTGAACCCCATTATTCACCTGATCTGCTTGATGGCGAATATTCGCATCAACCTGAGCAGACAAATATTATTGCAGCGGCGAAGCTAAGTGGGAAAACCAGCAAGGGAACTTCTGTCGGGGTACTTGAAAGTGTTACTGCAGAAGAATTTGCCACTGTCGACTATAATGGGGAAAGGAGAAAAGTTGCCATTGAACCGCTCACCAATTATTTTGTAGCCAGGGTTCTGCAGGACATGAACGACGGGAATTCAATCCTGGGGGGAATCGTTACTTCAACATACAGGGACATTAATTCCGATGATCTCAACTTTCTTCCAGTTACTTCCACAAGCGGAGGAATTGATTTTCAGCAATTCTGGTCGGATAGAAGCTACAATATAAAATTTGTAAATTACTTCAGCCATGTCACAGGAACTACTGAAGCCATAACATCGCTGCAACGATCACCGGCTCATCTCTTCCAGCGTCCGGATGCACCCTACCTGAATTTGGATACAACAAAAACTGCCTTAAGTGGTTTTGGAGGAAACCTGCAATTCTGGAAAACGAGCGGAAGGTTTAATTTCCTTACTGCACTCGTATGGAAATCTCCCGGCCTCGAGCTGAACGATATGGGCTATTTCAGGATGGGAGATGAGATCATGGAAGTGATCTGGATGGGATATAATTTCTATGAACCTTTCTCAATTTTTCGCCGGATTCACCTGAATGTTGACCAATACAGGGCATGGGATTTTGGAGGAAATCTTGCTGTTGGCGGATTTGAAACAGAGGCTATGGCAGTATTTCAAAATTTCTGGTCTGTAATGTACCATTTTAATATAAACGGGGAGGCCCGGTTCAACAGCTACCTCAGGGGAGGACCGGCAATAATGATGCCCGGCGCAACAAGCCTGAATATAAATGTGGAAACGGACGGAAGGAAAAAATTATCCCTTGAACCGGGTTTTATGTTTGAAAAGGGTTTCGAAGAAGATGAATTGACAACACGCTATGCCCTTGAACTGGAATACAGGCCTATAAATGCACTTAACCTTTCCATTGAACCCGAATTTATAAGAAGCCATACAAACCTTCAATATGTCAGCCAGTTCGTGGAACAGGATGACCCCAGGTACATTTTCTCTTCCATAGACCAAACAGTGCTATCCATGTCATTGCGGGCAAACCTTACATTGACGCCCGAGCTTACGATCCAATACTGGGGACAGCCATTCATTGCCTGCGGATCTTATCACGATTTCAAGTACATAACGAATGGCCTGGCAGAAGAATTTACAGACCGTTTTCATATCTACGAGAACAGCGAAATCACTTATCAGCAATTGGATGAAACGTATCTTGTCCGGGAGAACGGGACCGGGCTTGCGGAATACAGTATAGGAAATCCTGATTTTAATGTCAAGGAATTCCTCTCTAACCTGGTGATCAGGTGGGAATACAGACCCGGATCCATTATCTACCTCGTATGGTCCCAATCAAGGAACGGATTTGAATCAGATTCAGATTTTGAATTCAGCAGGGATCTGCCTGCTATCTGGAATATTGCTCCTACAAATGTATTCCTGTTGAAATTTTCCTACCGGATAGGCAGGTAAATGAAGCTATAAGACCGAGAAGTACAAAGGGTCACAGCGGATGGTGTCAACTATCCTCTGTGACCCTCTGTGTAACAGTTATAACACGGAAGCCGTGAGTAATCACAAAACTTACCAATGAATCAAATAGGGAGTAGTACCCTATTCAAGAGATTGCTTCTCAGCCGGGCAATCCACATCCTGTAAAAGGCTGTCCCAACAATGCCATTCCTGGTTCTGGAAGTAAGCTGGATCCATAACTCTACCGGCATCTGTAGTTGTACTCCACTCGATACTCGTTGTATTGTTGCCCTTGAAAATTGTGTAATGAGCATCCAGGTCCATTGCAGGATCAATACCAAAGTCAACATAACCCTGGTAAAGATTATTCTGAGGATCTATTACAGTATAGCGAATATTTGCAACATCCGTTTCAAAGTCTTTCTCATACTTAATGTTTAAGAAATCAATTCTGCTGTCAGGATTCATTCTTAAGGTCCAGTCGGCTTCCGTACCATCATACCTGATAATCCCGGTAAACCATTTAAAATCCTGGAAACCGCCATTCTCTGAAAGCGTCATTTCCATTGAATAAGTTTCATTGTCAATCCTGGTCCCGATAAGGCTGGCATTAATAGTCTTCCCGTTTACAGGTGTACTATAATTCCATTCCCATGAATTATCCCCAAGGTAAACAGGTTGGTAATTAAAGGCTGCAGCATAAGCGACGGTCGGTATCACCATATTCAGGGAGATGGCTAAATTCCATATCCCGACTGTAAGTGCAGAATATACAAAATTAACCTGTGTAAATAAGTCCTCACTTTTCTTCGTATTGGACGGGAACAAATCCCAATCAATAACGAGGGATTCTGCCGGTGGAAGCTCCATAGGTTCAGGAGTTTTGTCACATGAAGTAAAACTTAACATCAAACCCATTGAAAGAACGAGTAGATATGCTGTGGATTTAAAGATTTTTATTTTCATAATATATGGTTTAAAATTGATATGGAATACTTTTACGCATATAACGCGAAAACGTTACAATATTTGCAAAAATACAGGGCAAAAATACGCAAATTTTCAGGGGAAACTAGCGTAGCATAATGGAAATTGATTTACTGGATCCATCTCTGAATTCAATCTTCAGGAAATAAACCCCGGCCGGTGCAGTAGTAATTATTTCCATCTGCTTACCTATAAAATCATATTCAAGGTCAAAAGGTCTGCCTGAAATATCGTAAAAAACAAGATTGTCAACCAACTTATTGTAAGCTCCCGGATCGAATCTGAACATTCCATTACCTGGATTGGGGAAGATTTGCAATACCTGATTTTCCCAATAATGTTCTAATGACAGGCTTTGAACCTCAAATGGAAAAATGGCGAGCTGAAGAGTATTTCCTGCTGTATCAGCCAGTCCTGTTATGGTAATGGAATAACTGCCATTCTGTATATTTGATACTTCCAGCTGGACAGCGCTTTTGTTTTGGTCTGGAAATGTTGCAGAAAGTACAGATACGTCGCCACTGATCGTAAAATGCAATGCATTAACGGCACTCATGCTGTCAAGTGCTTCATTGAACCAGAGCACGACTGAAGTTGAGGAATTAACAGTTATGCTGTCCAGGTCGGGAGGTATCTCATCGAAATTCCCGCCACCATACATAAGAGCGACATATTCAGGATGATCGATAAAAGGATTTCGGTTACCCTGGAAGGAATACACTTCATTATTCCTGTCGATCTCCTTTTGGCTGACTCCATCTTCCTCGTGCCATCTTACCATCATTTCCTTTGCCCATGGCAATAGTTGGGAGCCTTTTACCATCGGACTCCCCGGCCACCCGCTGTCTTCACCATAATAACGCACCGCCATGTAAAAATAGGTCCTTGCAAAATCGCCTTTATAGGCATCAATTGGTTCAAAGATAGTCCCGGAATAAGCGTTTACAGAGGATGGACCCAATTTCGAACCATTCAAAGAAGTCCAGGTGGGCGAATCAGTCTCTCCGAAAGGATAATTTCCCCTTTGTCCGTTCACATAACCATCGGTTGGATAGAGATGGAAGAGGTCGGTGTACATGGGGGAGGCATCGTTGAACCAACTCTTTGGGAAGGAATGCTCCCTGTTGTAACAGGAATTCTCACCGCTATAATTCCCGCACTGATCAGTCCCAAAAGTATAATCGTATGGATCTGCCCCATCCGGATTATCGGAATACATGTCCCATACCTTGCCATCCTCCCTGTCGTCCGTCGTGTAAAAAGCTGTCCAGAGCGCTGAATAACTTAATACAGTGTGATTATCAATAATGTCATGCAGGCTTTCCTGAAGTGCTGTCCCTGTTTTGCCTTCAGCATCATTATAGTAGCCCGCTGGCTGTCCAAATAATATGGAAGCTCCGGATAAGAATGATCCCAGCAGAATTAAACTGGCTATACCCCATCTCAATCCCAAAAAAAAATTACCTGATCGCAATCTTCCTGACAATAATCCCTTCATCGAATTCTATTCTTATGAAATAAATCCCCCCCGCAAGATCCTGAACCGGGAGCTCAAGTGTATTTCCGGGATAACTTAAAGAGGTCATGATATCCCGTCCTGACTCATCAAAGAAATTCACTTTCTTCATCCTGAAATGATCGTCTGCAGCAATATATACATGATCGCTGGCCGGATTTGGATAGATTGATACAGCATGTTCAAGATCTGCCATTTCAATACCAACAGGTTTATTTACATAGATTACAAAGAGAGCATTATCGCAAATAGTTGTATTATCCAGGCATACTTCATATTTAACAGTATCTATAGCCTGGTTGAAAGTAGCATTGGGTACGTATGTAATAGTCTGATCAGTTTCGACTGTCGCAGTGCCATGTTTCGGCTGCTGTGTTATGCTCACGTTTGCGGCACTGGGAATAATATCATTGAAGAGCACATCGTACCTGAAGGTTGATCCTCCGTACATGGTGACAAAATCATTGTTACATTCCGGTTTAGGCACAACAAGCTGTCCGTTTGCGAATCTATCAACGAATTCCTGGTAGTAGGCATTTGCCACAGCCTGGTCATGAAACACGAGTGTATTCTCATCATTCCTGAACTGGGCGGATGAGCTCCAGTTATGGGAACCGGTGAGAAGGATCGGATCAGATTCAGCATTTCCCTGGTCCACGATCATGTATTTATGATGCATGATCCCGGCTTCACCCGTAACCCTTATGTCCTCTTCAAGGCTTGCTTTCAGGGTATTTACAATAGGCTCCCCATATTGATCAAAATCATTGATCAATACCTTAACATCCAAACCTGCATCGTTTTTATCCACCAGGTCATAACCAATATCAGTTTTCGTGATCAGCATCGTGGCAATATGGATCGAATAATCTGCTGAGCCGATTACGTCAAGAATTCTCGTATGCGTGCCATCGGACGGACTAAAGTAGCACTCAACATTTTTTCCATTGATGATGAATTCATGCGGTGTATTGTCTGCCTTGGCCGCACCGAATTTTGATTTAGCAGGAACAGGTTGGGCTCCGGAGCCTCCAAACATTTCATTGAACTCAAGTTGAAAAGCCCTGGCAAGGCTCTTATCCTGCACAATGACAACGTTATTCGGATCTGTATTGATCTGTCCATCCGTGAAATTTGTGGCCCCGGTCCACACGATCGGAACATCCGGATCCGCTGCATCAGCATCGAAAACAACAAATTTATTGTGCATGATCCCGATGTTCAGGTCAAAATTGGAAAGCGGACTTGCAATTTTTCCGATAGCAGCATTGAGTGACTCAACTCCTATTGCATCGGTATTGCCATCATAGATCACACGCACGACGACACCCCTGGTGTGGGCAGCATTCAGGGCATTTGATATATTTGAGATGCCAGTATTATTGAAATTGTAGATTGTGAAGTCTATTGTTTCCTGCGCCCGGTCGATATATTTTATAAGTGTATCATCAATTGCATGGTCAAGCTGCCTGGCTTCAAGCAGCCCGAGTGAGACTGAATTGTCGACTGACCTGTTGAAATATGCCTTTATATCCCCGGACGATTCAGATTGAGTTATATATACCTGTACAGCTGCCCTTGCAGTATCGGTGCCAGTCACGGAAAATGGCTGAATATATATGAGTTCTGAGGCACTTAATCCTTCAAGGTCGATGGTATGAAGTGTCCCTTCGCCTGCAACGGAAAGTTTGCCTGATTCCATTTCCGGGGTATTGCCATAGAAAGCCTCTGTGGTTCCGGCCACGTCAGTATTCCAGCTAACTGTGAACCCTGAAACCGAGAGATTGCTCAGTACAGGCACACTGGTAAGGTTGATCACACTCGATGACAGCAGATCGAACTGATCCCTGGGAAGGACCTGGTAAGTATTGCTGTATGCCCCCAATGGACCAACCATCGTAATTTCATTCGTAGGAATTACCATCCCGATTAGGGGAGAATTGGATGCATTTACATACATCTGCCCGTTTTCCCCGTTTGCTTTGAAAGTGTAGGAGGTTCTTTCAAAAGTACCTGATGCATTGAAATCCACGTTATTCACTTTCACAAGCATTCCTTCATATTGCTCCGCAAATTG
>CAYSAH010000053.1:0-13393 GCA_964428945.1 uncultured Bacteroidaceae bacterium
AATGCTGGCCAGGGAAAAGGATCGTCTTGAAGCACTTCGCTCCGTAAAAGCAGCCTTTTTGGTCGCAAAAACCGAAAAAGGTGCAGCTCATGTACTGTCGGAACCCGAAGAATTGAAAGTCATACAGAAACTGGTGAAACAAAGGCTGGATTCGGCCCAGATCTATAAGGAACAGGGGAGGCCAGACCTATACGACAAGGAGATGCTTGAGTTCGAAGTGATCAACAAATTCATGCCGTCACAGATGGATGAGAAAGAGATCCGCAGCTATCTTGAAAAGCTTGTGAAGGAAATGGGGGCAAGCTCCATGCAGCAGATGGGCCAGGTAATGGGAAGGGCCACATCAGAACTCTCAGGGAAGGCCGATGGAAAGCTTATCAGTGGTATCGTCAGGGAATTACTGGGCTGATTCTTCCTTTGGTTTTATAATATTTCCTGGTAAAATTCTAGTTGCATTTCATACGAAATCCCTGCATTTATAATATTAACTTATCTTGCCGGGAGCAATAAAACTGAACCGGGAAGAAACGCAATGGTTAGAAAGAGTACCTTACAAACCCTGACAAAGTGTTTCCTCTCTGTTCAGATATTGGAACAATCAGATAATTACGAGAATTTCTAAGCTAATTTGCTTTTACAAGCTGGTGCAAATCCTACCTGCCGTAAAATACCTTCAACCTGTTATCTTCAATATTTGCATTTTCCAGCATCGCATTGTAGGCTTCATATGTACTTCTTGATTGAAGAGAATAATTCAGCCTGCTCCTGGTAGCATCCAAGTTCCCATTGGGGTCAGCTTCTTCCCTGTTTGTGACTGTCAGAACAAAGACACTGTTTTCTCCGATATAGGGTCCTGCAAGTGTTTCTTCCGGAAGGTCCATGGCAGCACCAACGATGAATGGCTCAAGCCCGATTCCTGATACATAGGTATTTGCAAAAAGAACCTGGCTGGCTTCCCTGACCTGAAGGTTTTGAGCAGCCGCAAAAGATTCAAGATCACTTGAATTTTTCAAATCATCCTGCATTGAAGAGACAATTACCTCTCCTTTTTTCTGTTTCTCTACTGCAAGCCTGACTTCAGCTTCAACAGATTCAAAATCAGAATATCCATCTTCTTTAACTTCTGTAAGTGCTGCAACAATGTATTTATCATCAACTTCGAAGATCGTGCTAATGTCGCCTTCTTCAGCATTAAAGGCCCAACCGATAATGTTTACAGGATTTCCAAGGCCGGGGATCGCTCGCTGATCTTTTGTTATATCTGGTACGATCCTGGGGTCGAGCCCATATTCCTTTGACTGTTCCTCAAATTTGGTAAGATTTGTAGCCTTACCCCTGAATTTAACTGCCCGGTTGTAATATTCCTGGTCGGTTTCATTACTGGGATATACACTGTGTACTATTGTTGCAATCTGCATTTTTTCAACCGGACGACTTTGATCCTCGATCTTAATTATATGAACTCCGTACCTGGTGGTTGCATTAACAATAGCACCTTTGCTATTTTCAAAACAGGCATTGTTAAATGGAGTTTCCATTTCTCCTTCAGAAAACCATCCAAGGTCGCCACCGATATTCCTGTTGCTTTCGTCTGCAGAATATTCGCGTGCAATTATGTTGAAATTACCTCCATTTTCTATAACAGTTTTCAGACTGTCAGCAATAACTTCTGCCCGTTTGGGATCTCCAACAACAGAATATCCAATTAGTATATGCCTTGCCCTGACAGAATCGGGGCGTAATTTTATTTCATTTATTTTAGAAAGCTTGTAAGCGTCATTTTCAAAATAGGGGCCAAAAATTGAGCCTTCAGGAAGAACAAGCAACGAATCTTTGATCAATTGCGTCAGCTCAGAAGAATTGTAGTACCTCGTATCAAAGGGCTCGTCCGATACACTGTTAACATAGGAAACGATTTTATCGTTCTCTATCCTCGAAAACTCACTCCTGGTTTGTGAGGACCAGAGTTTTGAGTTTGCGTTATCCAGTTCACTTGCAACAACATCAAAAAGTACGTATTCTATTGTTCTTGATTCTTTACTTTTAAAATTTTCAAGGTTCTTCCTGTAATAATTCTTAAGATCTGCATCAGTAACTGAAATCTCCTCATCAGCAACAGTTGAAAAATTCTTGGCAACATAACTGAAATCAACTTTTTTACCATTTTCCATATAATAATCACGAATGTCGAGGGTAGAAGGTATCAGCCCTTTGCCGATCATTGTAATATATTTTTGGTTCATTCGTTCATCCACGATCTCATTTTCAATGAAGATCCAGCGTTCCTTTTCCTGAGCATACTCTTCACGGTCTAGTGAATTAAAATAATTCATCATGATATAGCGGTTGAATTCACCGGTTTCAGGATTGGAGAACATCTGGCGTACAATTGGATGTGGTTCGCTGAAAGAGGCAGGTCCTGACATTCCGGCGGACTGGTCACCTGCAACCATTGCTTTCAGTTCATCGTTACTTACTTCAATCCCTAACCTATCATAAGTTTTACCCATAACAGAATTACGAATGATGCGACGCCATGTCTCATCTTCAATTTGCTGTTCAATTTGTGGGTCAAGATTCTGCCCATAGTTCATTTTGTAAAAGTTCAACAGGATCTGCTGTTCGTTGCGATAATCTTCAACTCCGAATGATTTTCCATTTATTTCAGCGACTTTATTGGTAGGCTTGATATTGAAATCACCAAGTATGAATCCCAACATTGCAAGTCCTATTACACCCATTACCAGTATCCCAGCCCTTCTTCTGATCTTTTCAAGCGTTGCCATTTAATATAAATTTCGTTACAGTTTTTATCTAAAAATTTGAGCGTACGAATATAGTAATAATAGGTTGAAACAAAAAAAGAAGTTCTGGATAAATAGAGTACTTGTTCCGTCGTGGCTCCCAACAGTCAGGATATGATATAAATCTTTAATCTACAGTCATTTCGACCAGTTCGATCCGGTTCGAGCTAACCTTTACTATCTTCAGTGTAAATTTATCGATCCTGATGGTTTCATTTATGCCCGGTATATTATTCAGATGATAAATAATGAAACCCGCAAGGGTATCGTACTCTTCGGATTCGGGAATACCAAGCTGAAACATTTCATTGATGTATTCAATTTCATGCCTTCCGGAAAACCTGTAAGAATTCGGTGCTATCTTCTGGCTGATCAGATCCGTGATGTCATGTTCATCCTGGATCTCTCCAAAAATCTCCTCAATTACATCCTCAGTGGTGATCAGGCCGGAGGTTCCTCCAAACTCATCCAGGACCACTGCAATACCCTTCCTGTCTTTAATGAAGGACTTAAGGATCCTGTTTACCGGTAAAGTTTCAGGTACAACAGGTAGTGTTTTCAGAAAATTTCCAATATGTTCGGGATTTTGGAACATATCTTTAGAGTTGACATAGCCTATTATATTATCAATATTGTCCCTGTAAATCAATATTCTGCTCAATCCGGTCTCAATAAAATTATCGACGAGTTGTTGAACAGAACTTTCAATATCCATTGCAACGATTTCGGTTCTGGGGATCATACAATCGCGTACTTTAAGATTTGACAGTTCAAGCGCATTCTTAAAGATCTTCATGTCCTGAGTTTCCACCAGGAAATCATCCTTTTCGGAGTTCACGGTTTGAACGAGATGACTGAGGTCAACTTTTCCAAATACGGTCTGTCCTTTCAGGTCTATCAAATTGACTTTGAACAGGTGCCTCATGGTGAAATGAGATATACCTATGGAGAGCATTGAGATCGGATAAAGCAGAATATAGAAGACAAGCACAGGGAAGGAGAAAATCCTGAGTGCCCCATTAGGGTTGATCCTGAAAAGTGCTTTGGGAAGGAATTCAGCTGTAAGCAGAATCAGAAGCGTGGAAACAATTGTTTGGATAAATAATACAAGTATTTCGGAATCGGTGTGAAGAATGTTTGTGATCGGTTCTTCCAGCAGTTTTGCAAAGGCAATACCATAAATAACAAGTGCAATGTTATTCCCGACAAGCATAGTGGCGATATACCTGCCAGGATTCCTGGTAAAGATCGATATTATCCTGGAGGCAAATACTTTATGTTTTTTATCGATCTCAATTCTTAATTTATTGGAAGTAAGAAATGCGATTTCCATACCCGAAAAGAAGGCTGAGAAAAGAAGTGTAATCAGTATGATCAAAAAATCAGGCATCCTATTTGTTTGAAATGCGTATTTTTCTTCTCCTGAGATACATGAGCAACGACAAAACAGCGAAAAGCAGGTAGTACCAGCTGTCTCCAAAACCTGAATCAACGGTTTCATTGATTCCGATGAAAAGCATAAATCCACCCATTACAAACCAGATTATCTCAAGTATGTTGTTGCCTACTTTATTCATCCTCTTCAATGTTAAATTTACCTCTTGTACCGATCAATTCATAATCGGTCAGTGACTGGTTTGACCTGAACCCATTCTGACCATGGAAAACTCCATTTTCATTTACGATCCGGGTGTAAGAATCTGAATATACTGTCTCTTTTTCTTCGTCCCAGAAGAGTTCTTCAGAGTCTAGCCTTTCACCGGTATTAAAGTTTTGAACGATAACATTTCCAGTTGCATGCCAGAGTTTTTCCTCATTATAATAGACGGCGTAATTGGCCTGGATCTCGGATTCAATCTCCATTTCATTGTCGTAAAAATACACCCTCATACCCTGGGGAAATTCACTGTAAGGTTTTTCCGCATTGTTATACTGTTTCAGTTCTTTGGCATACATCTGTACTTTGACCTTTGCTGAATCGCTGTAGATGACTTCAATATTCTCACCTATAACATTGGGATAGTCTGAAGAGGTATTAAGCAGGTTTATTTTTTCAATATCATTCTCACATGCTGAGAACAGCAGGAAGAAGCTGAGGATTGAAAATATGCCGATCGATTTGTATTTCATAATAAAAAAACTGCCTCCAGGGCCGAGACCCAATCAAAATATGAAACGGGTCCACCCTACAGACAGCCTTTAAATGTTATATTTCTATTGCCGCGTTCGTACGGTTGTGTATTCGTTAATACATCCTTTTACAAGGTAAGAATCCCCTTCCTTCAGTGTGCGGAAGAAGCAAGCTTCTCCGTCAGGGTACTGGGTTGCATAATCACTCAGTCTTTTTGACGCATCAGCAGCTGTCTTCGGATCGACATTTTTTGCTTTAATATATTTGTCTGCTGCAGCCCAGAAAGCTGTTCTTTGTTCAAAATCATCGCCAAGGCTCTCACGGCTTTCAATATATGCATCCCCGAGCAGCATATATGCATCCCCGTAATCAGGTTTATTCTTTACAGCTTCCCTGGCATATCCTATAGCCTTGCAAATATCACCCTGAACCCTCACTACCTGGGCAAGTTCATAGAAATACTGTGCGAGGGTTTCACTATCAGCATTTCCTGTTGTAGCTTCAAGGTAGTATTTTCCTGCCTTGTCATATTGTTCCTTTGCAACAAAAAGCCTGGCCAGTTTATAGGCTGACTCATGCGAGGGGTTTACTGCATAAAGTTGTTCAGAAGCTTTTGCATACATATCCGATCTGTCGCAGCCACTTGTATAATAGAAATCTATCATTTTATTCAGGAAGACCTCATTGTTTTTATTGGAATCGAATTTGGGTTGGTAATACTGGTTGAGTGCATCACAGGTAAGTATTCCTTCATTCAGCACAAATTCATCAATGCTCTCCTTTGCTGCACCATAACGTGGGTCTTTAGGATTTTTTGAAAGCACCTCGTCAATCAGCTCACTGGCGGCAAAATAGTCCTCGATGGCATTATTCTGATTAAGAATCCCGGCTTTATACAACGATACACTTGCGTTGACATACAGGATAAGGATCGCATCCCTGGCCTCTTTCGAATCCAGTCTAATACTTTTTTTCAGGTAACCGTATGCCTCCTGAACTGATTTTATATCGTCCTTCCTGTACCTCAGCAGATCAGTAGCCTTTCTCCCCAGTACATTTGCCTCATCCTGGAAGTATTGCATCCTGCGGTCGTAGATAAGCATGATCGTATCGATAAGACCCTCTGCAACAGCTGGATTATTCGTTGAGGAATGAAACTTCTTATACATTTTTATTCCATCAACGTACATGCTCAGGCTGGAAGCAGGGCATTCGTCGAAGACTTTTCTCCAGGATACAATTGCATCCTTGTAATTGTTGTGCTTAAAGAATTCTTTATACAAAGAAAGATTCATAAGACAATTAATACTGTCCTGACCCTGCCCGTATTTTGAGCCATCTTTAGCGCCAGTCTGTGACATTATCGGCACCTGCATCAGGAATGCCATGGTTACGATCAATAGTGTCTTAAATGTTACAGTTTTCATCATTATTAATTTCCAAAAATATTAATCAAATTTTCGCTTGTAAAACCATAAATCATGCAAAGTTACATTAAAAGTAAGAATACCATAATTTTCCTTTACTAAATTATTCTCTGTTGTACCTCTTGTTCCAAAGGTAAATGCAACATTGAGCGACGATTTGGTTTTACCTAATGGTAATCCAACTCCAAAAGTTATGCCATAATCTTTTAACTGGTAATCCCCGATCTTAACATAAGATTCATTTAAATAGCCGCCAAGCCTGTAGCTCATCAGTTTATGGTAACCCCGGAAAGCTTCAAAATCGGGTGTGTACTCTATTCCGCCATGGATTGAACGTGCTGTGGCAAGGTCAAATCCTTCAGCAGACAGGGAGCTGTTGTTTGCCATGGCCCAGTCCTGGATATAATAATCGCCGGTTATCGTCAGGACCTCAGGAACTCCAAATGCAATCCCAACACCCAGTTTTGAAGGAAGTGTTATATTTTTCATGGTCTGGTCATTCTTAATATCGAAGTCGGGATCAACTATAATGGAATCATTAACTGTACCGGTCGTTCCGGAGAAAAAATTTGTGACAGTAGAGGAGAAAGAGGATTCCAGTGCAGTTTCAAGGTCGTACGTTGCGCCAAGAGTAAAAAAGAATTTATCGGAAAAAACCTCCTTGTATTGCAATCCAAATCCGAAATAGGTATGACTGATATTTATCTCCTCGAGGGATTGTGTTTCAGCAAATCCTCTGTTTTTTGGAAAGGTGATGGATCTTTCCCTGTTTATACTTCCAAGGATATAATTCATATTTACCCCAAAGGATAGTCTTTGGAAAAGCTCTCCCGATACTCCGAGAAAATATTTAAGTATACCTCCGCTGCCTTCAAAATAATAGTCCAGTGCATCTCCTGTTCCGAGATCGTTATATTCCTGTTTGATCTTGTAACCAACGGAACTATAAGGGACGATCCCGGTACCCATTGCAAAGTATTTTCCCATTGGTACTGAAAGCGCTATGTGATGAAAATTCCCGTTATACCAGCGATTGTTAAGTTGTGCCGTCGAATACTGGTTCATGTAGGCATTTAAACCAAAATCAAGCAAAACAGACATGCTGTCTCTTGCTGTATAGGCTGCCGGGTTGATAAAATTGAGTTTATTTCCATCTCTTATGGCAATACCGGTTCCTCCCATGGCCATGTTTTGTCCAAATCCATCATGGGAGAGGTCTCCAAGTCCGAACCTTGTGTATGGAGAGTAGGTATTTATCTGGGAAATAGCGGGAATGGCTAAAATTGCGAAAAGCGTTGCCAGTATGCTAATTCGTTTTTTCTTTATACGCATTGTAGTCTAAAATTCTGTTTAATCCAATAAGGTTCAGATGCGAGACCACAAAGATGCTATTTTTTAGTTGTTTATCAAAAGAAATTGCATCTCCCCCGGTTAAAACTACCTGCAGGTTTTTATACTTTTTGGAAATACTTGATATATAGCCTTCAATCTCGTGGATCAGGCCATTATAAACCCCGGAAATAATCGCTTCATCGGTGGTTCTTCCGAGCTGGAGTACTTCAGGATCCTCTGGTGCCAGTAAAGGTAACCTGCTTGTAAACTTGTGAAGTGCCTTAAAGCGCATCTGTAATCCGGGGGATATATTGCCGCCGATGTATTCACCCGCTGCAGTTACTACATCAAAAGTAATTGCTGTTCCCGCATCTATTACCAGAACGTTCTTACCAGGGAAAATAGTATGTGCCCCGGATACTGCGGCTATCCTGTCGTACCCGAGGGTCTCTGGTGTCCTGTAATGATTTACAAGTGGAAGAGGAGTGCTGTTTGTGAGTTCAAGGAAATAATCGAACGAGGTATCAAGGTAATCGATCAGTTCGCGTGAGTGATTTACCACACTTGAGATAATTGCCCCCTTAATGTTGGGATAGCTGGCGATGAAATAAGCGATCTCCTTGTTTGATATTTTTTCAGAGATGACACTTTCAATGATGTCAGATCCATCGCAAACCGCGATCTTTCCAAAAGTATTTCCTAGGTCAATAACCAGGTTCATTGGCAATTATTTTCAATTCAGTACCTGATCTCCGGATTTCAGTTTTTCAAGTATCTTAAAGATCTCGCTGATCGATCCAACTTTATTTACCCTGAAACTTAAACGGTCATTGTCCTGTCTCATCCTGAACAATTGCGGGTTTCGCTGAATATTTGCGATTATCCTGCCGAAAGCTTCCGACCTGTAAAAATAGGAATCCGGATTACTTACAAAGTACGCTATCAGCGCACTATTTTTCAAGATAATCTTTTCAACACCTGTTTGAATTGCCAGCCACCTCAGCTGTACCACTTTCAGCAGATCTTCTGCAACAGGGGGCAATGGCCCGAACCTGTCATGGAGCATTTGTCTGAATTCATCCAGATCGTTCAGGGTACTGATATTGTCGAGTTCCCTGTAAAGGTTCATTCGCTCTGTAATGCTTGCTATATATGATTCCGGAAGCAAAAGTTCGAGATCGGTATCGATATGACAATCTGCTGCAAAGCTTCTCGTTTCACCTGCCTTTTCTTTCTTTTCCTGCTCATATAAATCGGCAAAAACTCCGTCTTTCAGCTCCTGCATTGCTTCATTCAGGATCTTATGGTAGGTTTCAAAACCGATGTCTGCAATAAATCCGCTTTGCTCGGCGCCAAGAAGATTTCCTGCACCCCGTATATCAAGATCCTGCATGGCAATATTGAATCCGCTCCCAAGACCTGAATACTCCTCGATGGCCTTCAGCCTTCGCCGCGCCTCAGGAGTAAGTGAAGTAACATGAGGAGCGAAGAGATAGCAGAAGGCCTTTTTGTTTGATCTTCCGACCCGCCCTCTCAACTGGTGGAGATCACTCAAACCGAAATGATGGGCATTGTTGATAATTATTGTGTTTGTGTTGGGGATATCCAGGCCTGATTCAATTATTGAGGTAGCAATTAGTACATCGAAATCCCCCTTCATGAAGCCAAGCATCACCCTTTCCAGGTCCTTTCCCTCCATTTGCCCGTGTGCGATCACCGTACGCGCCCCAGGTACAAGTTTTTCAACCATATGCCTGACTTCCGTAATATTCTGAACCCTGTTATGGATAAAGAAAACCTGGCCTCCCCGACTGACCTCGTATTCTATTGCTTCTTTAATAATGTCCTCATTGAAGGTGTGGAGTTCTGTAACGATTGGGTGACGGTTAGGAGGAGGTGTATTGATTATTGAGAGGTCCCTGGCTCCCATAAGTGAGAATTGAAGTGTCCTCGGAATTGGGGTAGCGGTTAGGGTAAGCGTGTCAACATTAAGCTTCATGTGTTTCAGTTTTTCCTTAACCGCCACACCGAATTTCTGTTCCTCGTCAATAATGAGTAAACCGAGATCCCTGAATTTTATATTTTGACTGATAAGTTTATGGGTTCCGATAATTATATCAAGTGAACCTTCTTTGAGCCGCTTCAGAATTTGAGTCTGCTCGGCGGCAGTCCTGAATCGGCTGATATAATCCACCGAACAAGGAAATTCTTCCAGCCTTTTTATGAAGGTATTGTAATGCTGGAAGGCGAGTACAGTTGTGGGAACCAGTACGGCCACCTGCTTGCTGTCGCTCACTGCCTTGAAGGCAGCTCTAATGGCAACTTCGGTCTTGCCAAATCCCACGTCACCACAAATAAGCCGGTCCATTGGAAATTCAGCTTCCATACCCGATTTAAAGTCCCGTGTGGCCTTCTCCTGGTCGGGTGTATCTTCATAGATAAAGGATGCTTCGAGCTCTTTTTGAAGGTAAGTGTCGGGAGAAAAGGAATAGCCTTTTTGTTCCCTTCGCCTGGCATAGAGCGCGATGAGTTCACCTGCAATGTCCTTGACCTTGCTTTTTGTCTTCTGCTTGAGTTTTTGCCAGGCACCACTGCCCAATTTGTATACCCTGGGAGCCTGCCCCTCTTTACCTTTGTACTTTGAAATTTTATGCAGCGAGTGAATATTGACGTACAGAACATCATTATCCTTATATACCAGGCGCACAGCTTCCTGCTTCCTGCCGTTCACATCGATGCGCTCCAGGCCTCCGAATTTCCCGATCCCGTGATCGATGTGGACTACATAATCACCGGGATTAAGACCGGATAGTTCCTTGATCGATAGTGCCTCTTTTTTATTAAAGCGGTCGTGAAGCATGAATTTATGGTAACGATCGAAGATCTGGTGGTCAGTGTAAATAGCCACTTGCAGGTCCCTGTCAATAAATCCTTCATGAAGGGTTGTTGTTCCTTCATTAAAGCTCACATCTGGATTGACCTCCCGGAATATTTCATGCAGCCTCTCGAGCTGGTTTGGATTATCAGAAAGTATATAATTTGTGAGGCCTCCTGTACCTGTATTTGTTTGGAGGACCCTTGCAAGTAATTCAAAGTCTTTATTAAATGCAGGCTGCGGTTCGGTATTGAATTTCCACTCTTTAGCAGGTGCTGGCAATACAGGCCTGGTGAATTCAACCAGTGTGAATTTTTTGACAATATTCATGATCACCTTCTCACTGGCCAGTAATTCATCTTTTCCAATGGATTTCATATCAGCTTCATCGAACACTGTTTTCTGATAGGTCTCACGGATCCTGTCGAGAACCATTTCAAAGTCATCGAGCCAAAGGGTCGTGTTTGAAGGAATGAATTCCAGGAAAGTGACCCGTTTTTCTCCAAGGTCCGTTTCCCACTGTACATTAGGTATGATCGAGGCTCTTTTTATCTTATCCATTGAGCGTTGCGATTCCACGTCGAAAAGACGGATGGAGTCGACCTCATCTCCGAAGAAATCAACACGGTAAGGATTACTGGATGAGTAGGAGAAGATATCAACGATTCCGCCCCTGATGGCGTACTGACCGGGTTCATATACAAAATCCACCAGGTTGAACCTGTAGGTTTCAAGTACTTCCTCAAGGAAATCCCTTGTTAATTTCTCCCCTGTTTTCAATTCAAGCGTGTGCCTTCCCAGTTCCGCCCTTGTCAGCACCCGCTCGAGCAGGGCTTCGGCATAGGTAATTATAAAGCTCGAAACCCTGTGTTCGTTGAGCCTCTTAAGGGTCTGCGTCCGGGTTATAATGTTTGCCTCGTCAGTCTGTTTATACTGAATGGAACGTTTGTAGGAAGAGGGAAAGAATAAAGTCCTTTCCGGGGTGGACTCAAGGTTTACAAGATCAGTATAGAAATAGGCTGCTTCCTCCTTATCATGAAAAAGTACAAGATGGTTGCCTTTCAGTTCAGACACAACCGACTGGAAGAGTGCTGCTTTAGACGATCCTGCAAGCCCCCTGAGATGAAAAACATTACTTCCTTTATCATGCAGAGCCTGCACGATCTCCTCTTTGAAAGGATGTCTGTTATATGGATTTGAAAACATTTCTGAAATGTGGATGCAAACTTACATAAAAATAGGAACAATTGGACGCGCCGAAGGGTCCCCATTCAGATGGTCACACTGTTAAGCGCTAAACCTAAAGGCAGGTATGAGGCGCAAGGCACAAGGCGCGAGGTATCAGGTTTCAGAATTACAACTTCAGGCACTTCTATGTACTTCTATGTACTTCAGGCACTCGAGGCATACATCAGAGCTCCCTTTTTTTATCTTTGTAAAATGAATGAGAAGCAGTTCGCCGAAACATGCAATAATTGGGCTTCAGTGGGGACCCCCTTCCTGTTTATTATTAATTACGAGCTCGATGATTTTAATATAGTCCGCCTGGAAGATGCTGCGAAGGAAGAGCTGTATTATGCGCTTGATGGACAGTCCAATTTTACTGGTTCCGGAATTCTATTAAGGGATAATATTAAATTTGAAATATCACCTGTTCCTTTTCATGATTATGAAGAGGCTTTTTTAAAGGTAAGGAAGCACCTCTTTCATGGGAATTCGTTCCTCCTGAATCTCACGTTTCCAACAAAGATCAGTTCAAACCTTTCGCTTCAGGAGATATTTGAAAGGAGCACTGCCAGGCATAAATTATTTTACAAGGATCAGTTTGTAGTTTTTTCACCGGAAACCTTTATAAGGATCAAAGATGGGTATATTTATTCCTTTCCTATGAAAGGGACCATCGATGCTTCCATTCCCGGAGCCGAAAGACTGCTCCTGGAAAATGAAAAGGAGATCTGGGAACACAACACGATTGTTGATCTTATTCGAAATGACCTTTCAATGGTGGCGAAGGATGTTGAGGTCAGGAGGTTCAGATATATCGACAGGATCCTAACCTACAGAAAGGAATTGTTGCAGGTATCTTCTGAAATAAGGGGAAAGCTGCCCCTGAACTGGCAGAAGGACCTGGCAGAAATTTTAATAAAATTACTGCCTGCCGGATCGATATGTGGCGCTCCGAAGCAAAAAACCCTCGAAATTATTGCTGAAGCTGAGGGGCAGCGAAGGGGATTCTTTACAGGTATATTTGGAATTTTTAACGGGACAGGACTGGAGAGTGCGGTTATGATCAGGTTCATTGAGAGAACAAATGACGGATTACAGTTCAGGAGTGGGGGAGGCATAACCGGGCACAGTGATCCACTCTCGGAATACAGGGAATTGATAGAAAAAGTATATGTACCCATTGTTTGAGACCATACGGATCGTAAACGGGGAAGCGAGAAATTTAACCTGGCACCAGGAACGGATGGATCGTTCGCATGAATCCCTGTTCAGGAAGCACAATACCCTCTTGCTGAAGGACCTGCTTATTGTTCCGAAGGAATTCAGGAAAGGAATTGTTAAATGCAGGTTCATGTATAACAAGGGCGGGCATGCCATGGAGTTTTCAGATTATATTCCGCGAAAGGTGCAGACCCTGAAGATGGTGAATGGAGATCATATCGCGTATTCCCTGAAATATTCAAACAGGGAGGGCTTGACTGAACTGTTGAAACAAAGAGGCGAATGTGATGAAATTCTTATAATAAAAAACGGACTGATCACAGATACTTCCTTCACCAATATTGTCTTTTTTGATGGTAAGCGATGGGTAACACCA
>CAYSAH010000054.1:0-12439 GCA_964428945.1 uncultured Bacteroidaceae bacterium
AAATGATGATGTGCAGGGGCCATCAGGAATATCCTTCTCCCTGCCCCGGTTTTTCGTTTTGTATATTTGAACCAACCTACCTGGAGAACCACCGACAGGCTTTCAAACAGGTATATCCCGCAAAGAATGGGGATAAGGAGCTCCTTCCTGATCACGATGGCAAAAACTGCAATTATTCCTCCAAGCGCCAGGCTACCGGTGTCTCCCATAAAAATCTGCGCCGGGTAGGAGTTGTACCATAAAAATCCAATAGTGGCACCAATAAATGCAGCGGCAAAGATCACCAGTTCACCAGCATTTGGGATGTACATGATATTCAGGTAATCAGCGAAGATGGCATTACCGGAAACATATGCCAGTATCCCGAGTGTGGTCCCGATGATCGCTGCAGAACCCGTTGCCAGCCCGTCAAGCCCGTCGGTCAGGTTCGCCCCGTTTGATACAGATGTTAAAATAAAGATCACAACGAGGATATAAATTGCCCAGACCAGCTTGTCTGCATATTTCCCTGAAAACCAGACTAACCAGGTATAATTGAATTCATTGTTCTTAACAAAAGGTATCGTGGTTAAGGGGGTTTTGTGATCACGGACAAAAAATGTATCACCTGCATCGTTGATAACTGTTGGCAGATGGATGTTTTCATCACGGTTCTCATCGGTCGCAGGGATCCTTTCCCTGATGATCGCATCATCGCTGAGCAGGAATGTTATACCAACGATCAATCCGAGGATGATTTGACCGAATACCTTGAATTTTCCTCGAAGACCTTCCTTGTTTTTTCTGAATACCTTTATATAATCGTCCAGGAAGCCTATTAAACCAAGCCAAATAGTTGTAATGAGCATCAAAATCACATATACATTGTTCAGCTTTCCGAAAAGGAGGACAGGAATGATGATAGAGGCAATAATAATGATACCTCCCATTGTGGGTGTTCCCTCCTTCTTCAACTGTCCCTCCAGGCCAAGGTTACGGATGTTTTCCCCGATCTGCTTTCTCTGAAGGAACCTGATGATCCTCTTTCCAAAGAACAGGGAAATAAGCAGAGAACTGATAACCGTCAGTGCTGCCCTGAATGAAATATACTGGAACATGCCTGCGCCGGGCAGATCATATTTATTCAGGTATTCGAACAGGTGGTAAAACATATTCTCTTACTTTAAATATTTGTTTAGTATCTCCTTGTCATCAAATGGCCGCTTTACACCATTGATTTCCTGGTATTTCTCATGCCCCTTGCCTGCAACAAGAATAATTGCCCCATCCGCTGCAAGCATACACGCTGTTTTAATGGCTTCTTCCCTGTCGGTGATCTTAAGGACAAGCTTCCTTCGTTCATCAGGTATCCCGCCCTCCATCTCCTCGATGATCCTAACAGGATCTTCTGAACGAGGATTGTCAGATGTAAGAATCACCTTGGAGCTCAGGACTGCTGCTACCATTCCCATCTTTGGCCTTTTCGTTTTGTCCCTCTCTCCCCCGGCACCGATCACAGTTATTACCTCTCTTTTTTTCCTGTTTACCTCATGAATGGTTTCAAGTACATTTTTCAGTGCATCATCTGTATGTGCATAATCGATGACGGCCACGGTACCTTTACTCCCGGTACTTACCTCGAACCTGCCTTCTGCCGGACCAGCTACGCTAAGCTGCTGCAACACCTGGTCTTCATCGTGCCCGAGAAGAATACAAGCCCCGTAGACAGCCAGTATATTATATGCGTTGAACCTTCCTGTAAGCCTGACCCATAATTCCTTATCATTTATCTTCAGCCCCATCCCCTCGAAGCGGGACTCAAGGATCCTGCAATGAAAATCTGACAAGCCTGACAAGCCATATCTCGACTTTTCTGCCTTGCTGTTTTGCATCATTACCTCCCCGTTCTTGTCATCAGAATTGCTTAATGCGAACGCTCCTTTTTCAAGCTGATCGAAGAAGGACTTCTTAGCCTCGATATATTCACGGAAATCCTTATGATAATCAAGATGATCGTGGGTAAGATTTGTAAAAATCCCACCCCTGAAGCTGAGTCCACTCACGCGATATTGGCTTGCAGCATGTGAGGAGACCTCCATAAAACAATACTGGCAACCGGCATTCACCATTTCCCTGAGCCACATGTTAATCTGAAGCGGATCAGGAGTGGTGTGTGTTGCAGGAAAGGATTTTCCGTTTATGAGAATTTCAATGGTAGTTAAAATACCGGCCTTGTAACCAAGACCGGTATTGACCTTATATAATAAGGTGGCTATGGTCGTTTTTCCATTTGTGCCAGTCACCCCGACAATTTCAAGCTCCCTGGACGGATATCCATACCAGGCTGATGCTATTTGTGCAAGCGCTTTTCTTGTATTTGAAGTGTGTATATAAGTGATATTATCGTCTTTTTCCAAAGGCAATTCCTCGCACAGAATTGCAGCGGCTCCAGACTCACCGGCACTTTTTATGAATAAGTGTCCGTCTGTACCCGTGCCCCTGATTGCGACAAAAAGGCTTCCCGCGGTGATTTTCCTTGAATCGAAGGTAACCCCACTGATCTCCCGTTCCGCATCGCCCTTGATACTGATCAGGGAAATATCCTGTATGAGTCCACTTAACTTCATCCTTCAGTTATGCTCATTTCAAGTTTTACACGATCGCCCTTTCTAAGCAAGGTTCCGGGTATCGGGGTCTGACTCCTTACTGTTCCCCGGCCTGTTAATTCAACCTTCAGTCCTGCATTTTCCAGCAGGAATAAGGCATCCTTGGCTCCCATATCTTTTACATCAGGAACATATAGGGTGCTTATATCGCTCCTTCTCAGCTTTACACCATCCTCAGTACTTATGGTCTTCACCCATTTTGCTTCATTATTTCCAGATTCAAATGGGATTGAGAGGTATTTAAGGGCAGATTCATATTTTCAGCCAGGAATGCAGAATCAGGCATCTGCATATTCAGGTCCTGTACATAAATCTTGTCGGTTATTTCCCTGAAGATAGGTCCGGCGACCAGGTTACCATAATACACAGATTTGGAGGGAGAACTTACAACAACGATACATGAATACTGCGGATTATCTGAGGGAAAATAGCCTGCAAATGAAGCCTGGTAGCGGCCCTTGGTATAACCGTATTTTTCATCCGCGATCTGGCAGGTACCGGTTTTTCCTGCAATAGGATAATAAGAGTTGCGGAGATTTTTGGCAGTTCCTCTCTCAACCACACCTTCAAGCATGGGCTTGATCTTTTCAAGAGTCTCATCCGAACATATCTTGTGATTGAGAATCGTCTTTTCAAACCTGTGAATTACTTTCCCATGGTACTTGATCTCTTCAATAAAACCAGGCTTTACCATCTGGCCCTTATTTGCAATTGCATTGTAAAAAGTAAGAACCTGCAGGGGTGTAAGCCTTACCTCATAGCCAATAGACATCATAGGAAGGGAAACCTGCGACCATAAAGGACTATCGGTATATTTAATATCAGGGGCCCCTTCCCCCTTTATTTCTATATCAAGTTTTCGGTTCAGTCCAAGCCGGTAGATTCTGTCAACAAAAGCGGATGGATTCTTTTTATAGTTCTCATTAACCAGTTTTGATATCCCTACGTTTGAAGAATATTCAAAGGCCTGCTGAAAGGTAATTTTTCCCAATCCCTCATCTCCGCTGTCTTCCAGCCTTAATCCATTATAAATGGCAACCCCGTTCCCAACATCAACAATATCGCCAGGCTCAGCCAAGCCGTCTTCGAGAAGGGAAATCGCAGAAGCAAGTTTAAAGGTCGATCCCGGCTCCGTACTTTCCCCAATGGCATAATTGTAATCTTCCAGGTATTTTCCTCCTTCAGTCTTTCCAAGGTTTGCGATGGCCCTTATTTTACCGGTTTCCACCTCCATTACGATCACCGAGCCATGATCAGCATCATGCTTTCTTAGCTGGGTTAGGAGTGCATTTTCTGCCACATCCTGCAGATCAATATCTATGGTCGTAATAATATCATATCCGTCCCGCGGGTCGATCTCATTCCTATCGCTTACCGGCATCCAGTTCCCCCCGGGAATCTTCTGCATAAGCCTGTAGCCCTGTATACCGGACAGTTCCGTATCATATGCACCTTCTATTCCGACTACACTTCCAAGGTCTCCCTCCATTGTATAGCCTATTGTTCTTGCGGCAAGAACCCCGTGAGGTCTAATCCTTCTATTCTGCTGAACAAAGATGGTTCCCCCTTCGTAACGACCAAGCCGGAATATTGGGAATTTCTTTAGCTTCTGCAGCTGGTCATATGAAACATTCCGTTTAACCAGGTAATAGCGGTTCCCGCTCTCCCTGGCCTTCACCAGGTTCTGCTTGTAGACCGACCAATGGGCATCATTGAATAATGCTGCAAGCTTAATGGACAGTGAATCCACATATTTATCAAAAGTGCTGCGGCTAAAGGCTTCACTGCGCATGTCCATCCTGATCTCGTAGTAAGGAACTGACACCGCAAGTAACCTGCCCTCAGAGGAATAAATATTTCCCCGGTTTGGCTCTATGGTCTTATAAGAAATACTGTTGATCTCGGCCTCTTCCCTGCGATTCTTTTCAATCAGCTGCAGAGATAATATTTTACCAATGATCAGAAGGGCTAAGACTACCATTGCAAGGTAAACCACGCTGACACGGAGCAATATGTTTTTCTTAAGTGACATTACCTCTCTTTTCTTAGTTCCAGTTTCTTCAGGGGTTCCTTATTTTCAACCAGCTCCATCTCTTTTTCTCTTACCATTTGTTCAACAGTACTCTGCCGGCTCACCATCATCAATTCCGATGAAGTTGCAATAGCCTGGGAACGTAACTCCTTTACCTCTTCCTGTAATTCGCTCGAACGGTTCACAAGTTTTTCAGCATGGTTCCTGTTTGCTATGATGAGCAGGGACAGTAACACAAGAAGAGCAAGAAACGGCGCCTGTTTTATCACTGCCTTCTGGGTCAGCACGTTGCCATCAATAAAACTTCGGAAGGTGAACTGCTTTTCTTTCTCCTCTCTTACTTCATCAAACTCTATATTTTGCTTCTCCCTGGCCATTTATTTTCTTTCTGCTATCCTTAATTTTGCACTTCTTGCCCTGCTATTCTCTGATATCTCCTTTTCTCCCGGCACAATTACTTTTTTATTTACCAGGTCCCAGCAGGAATATGACTTCCCGAAAAAATCTTTCTCAACCATACCTTCAAGATTCCCTGACTTCATGTAATTCTTAACGAGCCGGTCCTCAAGTGAATGGTAGCTTAATACCACCAGCCTGCCACCAGTATCAATGCAATCTGCCGTCTGTAACAGCATCTCGCCCAGGGATGCAAGCTCCTCGTTGACCTCAATTCTGACCGCCTGGTAAACCTTTGCAAGGAATTTGGAACGGTCTTGATGGGGTACAAGGTTTCCAAGAATTCCCTCCAGCTGTGTGGCGGAAGTGATCCGTGCTGATTTCCTGGCTTCCACAATGGAGTGAACCACCCGGCCTGTGTTCTTTAATTCCCCGTATTCACGGAACACCTTGTAGAGGTCGACTTCAGGATAATCATTAAGTACTTCAATTGCACTTTTTCGGGATGAAGGATTCATCCTCATGTCAAGTTGGCTGTCAGTCCTGAAGGAAAATCCTCTTTGAGGCTGATCGATCTGATGAGAGGATATCCCCAGGTCGGCAAGTATTCCATTAACTTTTGGAACTTCATAGTATCTGAGAAAATGTTTCAGGTACCTGAAATTTGCCTTTATAAAAAGCAGTCGCTTGTCATCCGGGACATTTAGTTCAGCATCCGGGTCCTGGTCGAAAGCCAGAAGCCGTCCATTTTTTCCTAACTTTTCAAGAACAAGACGGGAGTGACCTCCACCACCAAAAGTGAGATCGACGTAAATCCCTTTTGGTTTTATATTTAATCCTTCTATGCACTCCCCTAACAATACAGGCCTGTGGTAAGCCATATTATATTTATTCACTGGATGATCTACCAAGTATTTTCTCTGCCATAGCTGCAAAATCATCATCTGCGGTGCTGACATCAATATATTTATCGGATGCCCAAATTTCAATTCTTCCAGACTGCCCGGCAAGAACTACCTCGTCGCCGATACCGGCATGGTCAAGCAACCGCCTGGGCAACAACATCCTGTTACTTGCATCCAGGGTCAACTCAGCAGTTCCGGCATAAAACATCCTGAGGAATTTTGCATGCTCCTTGTTGTAGGGATTGGTCCTTTCCCTGATCATGGCACTTTGTCGATCCCACTCTTCCATAGGATAGAGGATCAGGCACTTTTCGAAGACATCACGTTTCAATACAAAACCATCAGGAGAACCATCCTTGAGCTGCCGCTTAAAGGCAGCTGGAAAGGAAAGCCTTCCTTTGGAATCGAGTTTAACTGTATAATCTCCAATAAAAGTTGTCATGCCCTTTTTCTATAAGAGGTAAAAATAAATAATTTTTCCCACTTCAAACCATTTCACCCCACTTTTTCCCACTTTGTTAATAACTTTTGCTCAGTTCAATTGAACCCGCGGGTTTAAAGGTCTTGCAGGTATTTGTTTTGATTATGGGATTTTTTGATAATTTTGAAAACCTTTATGGTGTCAGGATTTGATCACAGAAAATACTGAAAACAAGGATTTCAAGTCAGCTTTCTGAAGGAAATTATTAAGTGCCAAACATCCCCGAAATTCAGTAATACATGGATTTATTCACAGGCAGCTGCAATGAACTTCGTTGCTTCAGAATAGAAAAGTGACACTTGTACACTATAACAGCAAGGTATCGTGTATTTGTCTTGGATTTACTATTGAATATGAACAATACTGATGGTATCTTTATTCTGTTTTTCGGGCCTCATGCAAAAGAGAAGGATGTTGTGAGGTTTTTCATAAAAGGATACTTGCCCCTTAAAGGGTTGTAGATTTTTAAGATTAAAGTTATGGGCCGGAAAAAGAACCAGATGTATTTTTTTCGTTTTAATAATCAAACATAGTACGAAAATGAACATGAAACGTATCATACCGCCCTTGAAGAAGGATATCCTTCTTGCAGAACTAACTGATGATAAATTCATCCGTAAAACCAATAAAGGCGGTAATCTTCTTTTTATTGTGAACCATGAGAATTCTCCAAATCTGCTGAGGGAAATTGGAAGGCTCAGGGAAGTTGCATTCAGGGCGGCTGGTGGCGGAACCGGGAAAGATTGCGATCTCGACGACTATGATTTCGGGGAAAATGCATACCAGCAGCTGATTGTTTGGGACCCTGACCAGAAGGAGATACTGGGGGGGTACAGGTTCATTATATGCACCCAGCAAAAATGCTGTGTTGACGGGGAAATAAAACTTGCAACAGCAAAACTTTTCAATTTTTCCGAAGCATTTAAAACGGAATATCTGCCCCAGATGATTGAGCTTGGAAGGTCATTTGTTCAGCCAATGTATCAATCCACAAATTTGAGAAGGAAAGGTCTTTATGCCCTCGACAATTTATGGGACGGGCTAGGAACCCTTGTCATGGATTACCCGGAAATTAAATACTTTTTTGGAAAAGTGACCATGTATTTACACTATCACCAGGAAGCACGGGACATGATCCTGCATTTTCTGAATAAGCATTTTCCTGATAATGACAAGCTGGTAGTTCCAAAAGAACCTCTGAGAGTATTAACGGATCCTGTTAAGCTGAATAAGCTCTTTACGAGTGACAATTACATGGACGATTATAAAACGCTATCAAAAGAAGTTCGTGGTAAGGGAGAAACCATTCCTCCACTGATCAATGCTTATATGAGCCTGTCTCCTTCAATGCGATCCTTCGGGACAGTACTCAACCAGAGTTTTGGAGAAGTGGAGGAGACTGGAATCATGATCACTATTAATGATCTGTATAAAACTAAGGTGGAGAGACATTTATACAATTATGTCCCAAAACATTTGCGTGTTATAAAGAATATTAATATCCGTAACACCAGGCTGAACGACCTGTTCAACAGGTTCCGCTTTAATAGGCACGAGAGTTGATGCCTTCGATATAATTAATAAATGAGGTATTAACCACCTTATTCCCTCCGGGAGTCGGATAATCCCCTGTGAAATACCAGTCACCCAGGTCATTAGGACAGGCAAGGTGTAAATTCTCTATGTTCTGGTACACAATTTTTACTTCAGCCTTGATATCGGGTTCAGTTAAAAGCTCCGCTATCTTTTCAGAAATCTGCTCAGGAGTAAATGGTTTGTATATATCCTTCACATAATTAATAATATTCTCTTTTGGTTCCCTCTTCTGGGCAATGGATTTTTTATAGACTTCGTTGATCACATGTTCTTTTCCATGATCTTTAAGCAAAGCAATTGCTGCCTGGAAAGCGACGAAATCGCTCAGTTTGGCCATATCAATTCCATAGCAATCCGGATATCGTATCTGCGGGGAAGAAGATACAACCACGATTCTTTTGGGCCCCAGTCTGTCGAGGATCTTTATGATACTTTGCCTTAGCGTTGTTCCCCTAACGATGGAGTCATCTATGATCACAAGGTTATCAACACCTCTTTTCAAGGTCCCGTAGGTAATATCATAAACATGATTAACCAGATCCACCCTTCCCTTATCCTGGGAGATAAATGTTCTCAACTTGATATCCTTTATGGCAACTTTTTCCACGCGTGGCCTCTGAGAGATAATCTCGGCAAGTTCATCCTCATCCATCGATCCATCGCAATTTTTGATCCTCGCGATCTTATCCTTGATCATCAGATCCTCAATTCCTGCAACCATTCCGTAGAATGCCGATTCGGCAGTATTAGGGATGAAAGAGAAAACTGTATTTTTTGTATCGCCATCAAGGCTCTCAACAATGGCAGGTACCAGTAATTTTCCAAGGGTTTTTCTTTCATTGTATATGTCCTTGTCGCTTCCCCTCGAAAAATAGATTCTTTCAAAAGAACAGGACTTTTTCTCAAATGGCTCTCTGATTTGCTGGTGTATAACAGTACCATTTTTCTTTATTACTATCGCACTTCCTGGGTCAAGTTCATGGATCTGGGCGGACTTTAAGTTCATAACTGTTTGAATAACCGGTCTTTCAGAAGCTACAATGGCAATTTCCTCATCGTGATAATAGAAGGCTGGTCTGATGCCCCAAGGATCCCTCATAACAAAAGCGTCCCCATGACCAAGGATACCGGCTATTGCATAACCGCCATCCCATCTTTTGGAAGCTTCAGAAAGTATATTCCCCAGATTCATTTGATCAGCTATCATTTCTGAAATGGCCCGGTTGGAGTAACCCTTCTGCTTAAAGGAATCGAAGAGCTTTTGGTTTTCCTTATCCAGGAAATGTCCGACTTTCTCAAGGATCGTAACTGTATCTGTAAAATCCTTTGGGGATTGTCCCAATTCGATCAATCTTTCGAACAGTTCATCAACATTTGTAAGGTTAAAATTTCCGGCGATTACAAGGTTTCTTGTCTTCCAGTTATTCTGTCGCATTACCGGGTGGAGATTGTTGCTTGAATTACTTCCAAAAGTACCGTACCTGAGATGTCCGAGGTAAAGTTCGCCAACAAATGGCAGGTTCAGTTTTGCCCAGTGAGCATCTCCAACCGATTTTGGATGCTTTCTTTCGGCTTTTTTAAAACCATCGTAAACCTCTTTGAAGATGTCGTTTATCGCATCGCTCTTCGAGGACCTGTAACGATTAAAGTACTCCTGGCCAGGCGGAAGGTCAAGCTTAAGTGATACCAAACCAGCTCCATCTTGTCCCCTGTTTCTTTGTTTCTCCATCAAAAGATAAAGCTTTTGGAGACCGTATTTCCAGGTTCCATACTTAAGCTGATAATACTCAAGGGGTTTTAGTAGACGGATAAGTGCAATACCACACTTGTGTTTAATTTCCTCACTCATAAAATCGTTCAACTATTTGAAGGATCATTCTTTAATAACAATATCATATTCTACAATAAATGCATCGGGAAAACGTCGTTTTATCGTATCAAGACTCTTCAGCGCATCACGCTTTGTCCTGAAATCGCCAACATAGATCTTGTAATATGAGCCTTCGTATGCGGGATAGGTGGGAATGTCAGGAAATAGCGACAGAAAACTGGCCCTGATCCTTTTTTGGTTTTCCTTTGCACCCATTCCATTATCTGAAAAGATCCTGATCCTGAATCCGTTAATTCCACTTTTCATGCGATTACTGACAAGGTGCTTGTTATAATTCTCAATGATCAGCGGTTCCATTTCGATCATTACCCGGCCCGACATCTCTTTCTGTTCCAGCCTGCTCAGGGCATCAGAAGGCCCCTTACCCGCATGAGTGTTTTGCCCAAAGGCCCATAAACTGAAGCAAAGAATTACTATGCAAAAAATACTTGTTTTCATAGTGTCTGATAGAGTCCAAAAATAGTTAAAAATGTGGTTCGAATTAATATGCAGTTAAAATAATAATTACTTTCGCCTCATGTCTGTAAAACGGGAAAATATAAGATTCATTGAAGTTACAACAGGATTTTTTCTGATAATGTCTGTCTTATCGATTCTTGTTGCTTTTCTTATAAGTTTTGACTACACCTTACCGAAATCAAGCTTCGAGGATGATATGGATTTCTTAACTGACAGCATAACCAGTCAAAAGATAAGTGCCATAGCATGGATAGTGGCCGGATCAGTAAATCTTTTTCTCCTGCCTTTTTACCTGATCCTTTTTCAGCGATTTCAAAAGGGGATGCATATTTTTAATGGACTTATTATCCTCGCCATGGCCTATTCTTTTTTCAGGCTTGGCATAACAGAACTATCTATTGCAAGTTTGTCCATATTGCCTGCTGTTAACACTTTAAGCATGGAAAGTATTGAAAATACTGAATTCCTTCTTAGCATCAGGCAGTCCATAATTCTTCTAAAATGTGGGATTAGCCTGTTCGGGGGGTTTGCAACAGTATTTACTATTTCCAGGTTCAGCGAGGTGAAATTTCCGGTTTTTGGAAGCATCCTTGCTTTTTTGGCTGGACCGGTTATCATAACATTTACATGGTTGAATCCCGATCATATTTTGATGACAAGTGCCTTAGCCCTTTGTATCATTGGATTATTAATGATAGGTGGCCGGCTTGTAAATAAGGGATTGCATGCAAAGACAATAAATATTGAAAGCTAAGTGGGTTATATCATTTAACTGGGAACTGAAAAATAATAAAGAATGGTTAAATTTTCTGATTTACAATTACTTGATAAATTAATGCCTGGAGATTCAACCAGGGATATCCTGGTAAATCTGATCAATATGCTTCCAAATATTGTTGGGATCCTGGACGATGACAGAAGACTGATCTATGCCAATCCTGCGATGCAGGAAGCCATTTTACTCCCGAATTTTGAAGCGGCACTTAATCTTAGACCCGGAGAACTTTTCAGTTGCGTCAATTCCTATAACGACTTTGGAGGATGCGGGGCATCTGAAGCCTGTGAACTTTGTGGTGCTTTCAGGGCAATGAGGGGATCACGTGCAGAAATGAAAAGTACAACAAATGAATTCAGAATTTTAAGCAAGGATTCAAACGGTGTGAAAGCCTATAATTTTAGATTCACTTCAACACCATTCATGGTTGGAGAGCAGTTCTTCTATTTCCTCAATATTACTGACATAGGTGGAGAAAAACGCCAGGCTGAATTGGAAAGGATCTTTTTTCACGATATTTTGAACTCTATTGGAGGTCTTTACGGAGTTATTCAACTCATTAAAAATGACCAAAGTGCAGAACCTAAGCACATTAAAATAATGGAGGCAATTTATAATACACTTTATGATACAGTAAAAGAACAGAGACAACTGATGCAGGCAGAGCGTAAAGAGCTGAAAGTGAAAATTGAAGAGATAGATTCACGGGATCTTATAATTGAAAACATAGTGCCGTTTGATGAACAGCTGCACCACAGGTCAAATATACAAATGTCGGAAGATACAGCTGATTCAGTGTTCAGATCAGACAATGCACTCCTGTCAAGAGTCCTTACAAATATGATAAAGAATGCATTGGAAGCATCTGGAGAAAATGACACGATCACAGTTGGAGCCAGGAAAATGGATAAGGGTCTAAGGTTTTGGGTCAATAATCCTGGATTTATTGAAAGGGCTGACCAGCTTCAGATATTCAACAGGTCATTTTCAACAAAGGGAAGTGGCAGGGGGATCGGAACCTTCAGCATAAAACTGATTGGAGAAGAATATCTCGGAGGTAATGTAGGATTCAGTTCAAATGAAAAGGAAGGTACTACTTTCTGGATAGACCTTCCCTGATTTTTTATAAGATCCCTTGTAATTAAAGATCCCGCATGGAGGCAAATGCTACAATGCAGCTTCTACCTCTTCAGAAACCTCGAGACTGTGAAATACATTCTGAACATCATCATCATCTTCAAACAGCTCTACAATCCTGA
>CAYSAH010000054.1:12449-13083 GCA_964428945.1 uncultured Bacteroidaceae bacterium
ATTCTTCAAGGCCCAGTTCTTTTGTATCATTTGGAATTCTTTGCAGTTCGGCACTGTCCGTTTCCATTCCCATCTCCTCCAATTTCCTCTGAACGCTATTGTAATTCTCAAGTGGTGTGGTAATCATGAAGATGTCATCATTCAGTTCAATATCTTCAACCCCTGCATCAATTATTTCCAGTTCAAATTCTTCTGGATCCCTGTTTCCCCTGGGAACAGTTATCATTCCTTTCCTTTCAAACAAAAATGAGAGGGATCCGTTCGTTCCGAGATTCCCCCCATGCTTGGTAAAAATTGAACGGATATTACTAACTGTCCTGTTGTTATTGTCGGTAAGACATTCAATAAATACTGCTATTCCGTGCGGCAAATACCCTTCAAACGTAACCTCCTGGTAGCTTGAAGAGTCTTTATTTGCCTTATTGATCGCCCTTTGAATATTATCTTTGGGCATATTCATCCCCTTGGCTGTCTGGACGGCTGACCGTAATCTTGGATTGGTTTCCGGATCAAGCCCCCCCTGCTCAGCTGCGATTGTTATCTCCTTGATCAGTTTTGTGAATATTTTTCCCTTTTTTGCATCAATAGCACCTTTCTTCCGCTTGATTGTTGACCATTTACTATGTCCTGACAT
>CAYSAH010000055.1:0-13059 GCA_964428945.1 uncultured Bacteroidaceae bacterium
TAAATTCCGGGATTCAGGTCACCTACCTGGACCCTTTCAATATAATTTGAAGAGGAAACCTTGCTTTTTACTGTCTGACCTGCGATATTCGAGATCCTGATATTCTGCATACCCGCATATTGAACAGTTATGAATTCCTGTGCAGGGTTAGGATATACGCTGATGACTTTAGAGTTTACCTGCCTTACAGATACTCCTGCTGAAAGGTCTTCAAATCCCAGATTATCAATATAACAAAGTGAACCTTCTGTTCTTGTGTCTGGAAAATCAGGGAAGAAAACAAAGCGGGTCCTTGTCTGTCCAATGGCAGCCGTGAAATCATAGGTAATCAGTTCCCATTCATCGGTAACTGTATTAGGAACTTTTACCTCGATCGGGTCAAATCCTCCGCCTTCAACTTTAAGTGCGGTATTTGTAATTACATCTTTAAATACCATCATATACATCGTTGCATTATCGGCTGTAAATTCCATATCACCAAGATCAGCCCAGGCACCGACCCATGGGTCAGCTCCTGGAAGAACAGTGAACATTAAGCAACTGTCAGAGTTATTGATCCCGAATTTATCAGGGTTTGCGGCCATTACCATGTTTTCAGGTGCGTCACCGGCATTTGCAAACTGGTTCCATGCTGTATCTGCTTTACCTACCTCAAAGGTTTCAACCACAAACTGGGCATTTAAGCCAACAGCAAAAATTGCCAGAAATAGAAATGTAAAAATTGTGTTCATAATCGTTTTGTTTATTAAGTTAAAAATTAAAGAAATTGTTGTATAGGTTAAAATGATCCTCCTTTCATTTCATTTATTCATTTGGTTTATTGAACAATAAATTTTCTTATTATTTCATTGTTTTCTCCGGCTTTGAATTTTATAATATATATTCCAACTCCCGGTACTTGCTGTTTCAGGCTAAAATGATGCTTTCCAGCGCCCATGACCAGATCATCAAGCGGACTGCTTAATTTTCGTCCTGAAATGTCATACAGGTCGAGTGATATTTTCTCGGATTCCCTCAGCTCGAAATCCACGTTTGGACCTTCCGGTGATGGATTTGGATAGATCGAGAAGAACGCTGTTTCATTATTTTCTTCAATGCTGTTTGGAGAATTTTTGAATCCAATTGCATCGAGCATCGGCTGAATTTCTGAATTAGACATGAACAGGTCCCACAGCAACTGGCTCCTGTAATTTTCTATCATGTTGATGATCGGTCCCTGGTCGATGGCCAGGTAGGAATCTGCATACCATTGCCGGGTCTCATTGAAGGCATCGAAAAATCCCATCGGTCCCCAGGTTTTTTCACCAAGATTGCGGTAGAAATGTTTGAGTGCTTTCATTGAAGCCTCAGGTGTATATGGGAATGAAGCCAGGGCTGCAGTAGGGGAGATGGTTCCATTGTCCCTGTCTGAGTTTGGTTCATGCGCAAGATAGCCATCAGGATCATCACTGGCAGTTAAACCCCAGCAAGCTTCACTGTATCCTGCGAATTTTTTTGGATTTGCGTCACAATATGCCTGTTGAACAAGGGCATGTTTCTGGTTGAAATCAAAATAATTAACATAATTGTCCCGGATGTTGTTCGGATCGAAACCCTGGAAGGAATAGTGGGCAAAGAACATCGGGCCGCCATAGTTGTTCCCGATCTCAAGCCTGTATCCAAAAACTGTTCTTGGATTTCTATAGGAGGACCCTGCCCAACCCGATTCCCATAAGCTGGCTGGAACGCCATGCGTTGGGGAAGCAATTGCAAGCAGGTAAACGATAGCGGCTTCGTTCCATCCCGAAACTTTCATGTTCATTTGCCAATCATAGGTGGGTGACCAGTGCCAGTAGATCGATCCTGAATCGTTTTTACGGTACCAGTCCCACTCGATGGCTTCCCACAGGTCTGTTGCTTTTTCCACGATGGTAATTTCAGTGGCAGATCCTCCATTAAAATATTGTCGCAGTGTCAGGAGTCCCTGGGCCACAAAAGAAGTTTCAACCATGTCACCGCCATTATCATAGGTGCTGAAAGGAATTACTTTCCCGGTTTCTCCATGGAGCCAGTGCGACCATGCCCCATGAAAGCGATCAGCGTTTTCCAGGAAATTCAGCATGGTAAGGATTCTGTCGGCACCTTCCTCCCTGCTTATAAACCCCCTTTCGATACCTACGACTATGGCCATAAGGCCAAAGCCTGTCCCGCCCGAAGTTACAGTGTTGCCCGAGGTATTTCTTTCGCGTGTCAGTCCGGATGTTTCATGTCCGAAATCCCAGAAATAACGGAAAGTATATTCCTGGACCATATCCAGTAATTCATCATCTGTAAATTCTATCGTGGCTGCTTCTGAGGATTCGGAAGGATCGGAGGGTTCATTTGCTGCATTTATTGCGCGAACCCTGTATGTGTATGTTTGAGATCCGCTGCTGCCGATCCAGTCAATATAAGCTGTTTCCGAAGCACTCACGATTCCTTTTACGAAATAATCGGTCCCACCATTTGACGATCTCTCGATCCTGTAACCATTGAGGTCTGTTTCAGGATTTGAATTCCAACGTACTTCAATATGGCTGTCATATCCTTTGGCAAACACACCGCTTGGTTGTGATGCAGGAGTGGCACTGGTGTTTCCTTTGATGACGCGCATATCATCTATATACAAAACGTGCTCAGTTGCGTCATCACCATTTTGGGCAAAACCGATCGTTTTAATACTTGTCCAGTTTGTTCCGTCCCCTGCGTCGAAAAACTGGCTCATTGGAATTTTAACCCTGGTCCAAACCTGGGCCTGCAAATCGTCCGTCCAGTCGGAGATAAGGTGAAAGTTCGATTTCTTGTTACTCACATCTTCCATGAAAATTTTTGGCAGCAATTCTTTAAGAAAAGACACTTCACTTCTGAGGTAAAAAAGAAGGGTGTCGGTTTCCGATATGTCATATGCAGTCCAGTTCAGTCCTGCCGCAATAGCTACCCAGCTTCCACCGGTATTTGAGGTCCATTTCAGCCGCAGGGAATTCAAACCCTGCTGGGGAATTATGGTTGTTTCAACAGGGAATTTCCTGCTTTCTGCTCCCAATCTTTCCAGTTGACTTGGGGCACTTACTTCCATCCAGCTGAAATCGTAATAAGCGGCTGAGGGAGAATCCTGGAAGTAAAAATATGTCTGCCCCGATGCAACGCCAATTGAAATACTCAGTGAAAGGAAAATAGTGCTTATATATTTTAATTTCAAACTCATACATTTATTTTGACAAGGTGAACAGGGCCGATTTACATTCATTGGAATTGGGTCCGATATATACATTAAATTCCCCTGCTTCATTAATAAATTGCTGATCGGCGTTATAAAACTTCAGGTCATCAGCAGTGATTTTAAATTTCACTGTTAGGGATTTTCCTTTTTCAATAAACACTCTTTGGAATCCTTTTAGCTCCTTCACCGGCCTGGTCACGCTGGCAACAAGGTCCTGGATATACAACTGTACGATCTCATATCCATCAAAGTCCCCGGTATTTTTTATTTCTATTTCTATGTCAAGGACTTCCTGCATTCCAATAATCGTATCGCTTAATTCCGGTTCCCCGTAATCGAACCTGGTGTAGCTTAAGCCAAAACCAAAGGGGTAAAGCGGGTTGTTTTCCACATCCAGGTATTTGGTGGTGTATTTGTACCCGGCATCAAATGGGCGTCCCGTACTTTTGTAGCTGTAATAAACAGGAATCTGTCCAACATTCCTTGGAATACTCATTACCAGTTTTGCTGAGGGACAATAGTCGCCGGAAAGGATCTCAGCGATTGCATCACCGCTTCTTGTACCCAGGTGCCACCCGTAAAGGAGAGTACTTGCCTTATCATCCAGTTCCGGGAAAGTAAGCATACGTTCCGCCATTATAATTATTACTACAGGTTTGCCTGTTTGGATCAGTTCATGCGCGAGTTCTTCCTGCAAACCTGTTAGGTTAAGATCCGACCTGCTGGCAGCTTCGCCGCTTTGCTCCTGGTTCTCTCCAATAGCGAGGATGACAATATCAGATTTTTGAGCCAGGCTGACTGCCTTATTGAATTCGCTCTTATCCGGAGAATAAAAATCACAGCCCTGAATGTAGCTGACTTCTGAATCCCGGAACCTGTTCCTGATCCCTTCCAGTAAAGTTACAACCTTGTTGTGGTCTCCTGCTGCATGCCAGCTTCCCATGAGGTCGAGCTGATTGTTGCCAAGCGGACCAATAACAGCTATTTTCCCCGGGGAGGAGAGGGGAAGGATTTTCTTTCCCCTGAACGCATCATTCTTCAGCAGAACAATTGATTCGCGCGCAGATCGCAGGGCATGCTCCATAATTTCAGGAGAGTAGATGACTTCCTGTTCCCTTTTTTCGTCCAGGTATAGATAGGGGTTATCAAACAAGCCAAGCATGAACTTAACCTTAAGTATCCTTCTGACGGCTTCATCAATATCTTTCTGAACGATAATTCCTTCTTTAAGCGATCCTGCCAGTTCCTCAATGTAAATGGCTGATTGCATATCCATGTCGAGCCCGGCTTTGAAAGCCAGTTCTCCGGCATGTTTCCTGTCGGCAGCCACTCCGTGAGGAATTAATTGTTCAACTCCTGTATAATCTGCAACAACAAAACCTTCGAATCCCAATTCCTTGCGAAGAACATCAGTCAGTAAAAAACGGTTTGCATGCGAGGGAACACCAAAAATATCATTAAAAGATGCCATAACAGTTAATGCGCCCGCTTCAATTCCGGCTTTGTATGGAGGAAGATAATCCTGGCGGAAAGCCTGTTCCGACATATCCACTGTATTGTAATCTCGACCTGCAACAGGAGCTCCATAGCCTGCAAAGTGTTTGATACAGGCTGCCAGGGTAGTAGGTTCGGAGAGGTCATTTCCCTGGAATCCCCTGACGCGTGCTGCTGTAATAAGAGAAGCAAGGTAAGGATCTTCCCCGTTTCCTTCCGTTGCCCTTCCCCAGCGTGGATCCCTCGATATGTCGGCCATGGGTCCGAAAGTCCAGTTAAGGCCTGAGGCAGTTGCCTCCAGTGCAGCAAAACGTGCTGTTTGTTCCATAAGTTCCAGGTCCCATGAACATGCCTCTGCAAGTGGTACCGGAAAGATGGTTTTATGTCCGTGAATAACATCGTAGCCGAATAAAAGTGGAATTCCCAGCCTTGTTTCCCTGACTGCAATTTCCTGGAGGCTTTTGTTGTATTTTACAGTGTGGGCATTGAAGATGTTACCACAACGACCGGCCCGGATCTCTTCAACATAGTCATCCCTCATCACCGGCCCTGTAACATCCCAGTCACTGGTGTATAAGGTAAGCTGGCCAAGTTTCTCCTCAAGTGTCATAAGTGACAGTACTGAGTCAACTTTTTCGTCAAGGATCCTGTCGTCCATGTTTTGATTGGTGCCATTACTGCATCCGGTGCCAAGGATTACCATTGTTGCAACTATAAGATTTAAAGCAGGTATTATTTTAATTGTTTTTCGCATCTGGGATCAATTCTGTAATTCATAGGTAAAACCAATTTTTTCCAATCCGCTTTGAATATCCGTATCGGCCATGAAAAGTTTCCAGAGCAAACCGGTCCTGTAATTTTCTATCATAACAACGATTGGTCCCTGGTCAATGGCGAGATAGCGCCGGGGGAACCAATTATATTCAATGCTGAAGGCATCATAGGGACCAAAGGGTCCCATAAGTTTTTCACCGATAGCTTCATAAAAATAACGGGCAGCCTTCATACATTGTTCAGGCGCATATGGAAATGAGGAAAGGGCAGCTGTTGGTGATATTACACCTGGGTCCTTGCCCGGACGATGTGCTTCATAGGACCATTCCTTGTCAGAAATTTCTGTTTTCACAGGTCCTGTTTTGTTTTCAATAATTTTTTTAGGGATGGAATAACTTGCAGTGAGTCCCCAGCAATTTTCTGAATAAGCTTCATGACCCATTGGGTTTTTAACACAATAGGAATAATTGATCATCACCTGGTTCACATTTTCTTCCCAGTAATTAGCATAGGTGTCTCTTAAATTCCTTGGATCCAATCCCAGGTAGGAATAATGTGCCCAAAAGAGCGGACCTCCATATTCCTCGCTTCCGTTGTGATTCATGGACAGGGTATAACCGTATTTAGTGTGTTTCCCTATTATCTTTCCGCTTCTCGTCCATCCTTTATCGTAAGTCTCAGCCTTTATGGGGTGTGTTGTCGAGGAGGCAGCCATTACATAGGTGATCACACACTCGTTGTAACCTCTTATCTCATGGTTCATCTCAAACCCAAAATCCGGGGACCAGTGCCAGACCAGGACATTTTCTCTTTCGTGCCAGTCCCATTCTACTTCATCAATAAATATTGAAATCCTTTTTATAAGGGCAGATTCAGTCGCGATATCGGGGTCCAGGTATTGTTTTAAAGTAATTAAACCCTGAATAAGGTAGGCTGTCTCAACCAGGTCCCCACCATTGTCTTTCGGACCGAAGGGCTTTACTTTCCCTGTCTCTCCATCCCACCAGTGGGGACAAACACCATGAAAGCGATCTGCCCTTTCCAGGAAGTTCATTATTTTTTCGAAACGTGCAATACCTTCATTGCGGCTGATAAAATTACGTTCAATACCTGCGATCAGTGCCATGATCCCGAAACCAGACCCTCCTGAAGTAACAACCTGCTTATCGTTTTGCGGATAAACGCCATCAAGGTGGAACCTTTCCCGTGCCATTCCAGAGACAGGTTCAGCACCTGTCCAGAAATACTGAAAAGTATAGAACTGTATGCTGTCAAGAATCTGATCATCAGAAAGACTGGATAAATTCTGCCTGACCTTTTCAGTAAAATTCCTGTTTCCCTGTTTGCAGGAAATAAGGCTCAATGAAATTATGACCAGGGACAATATTGAATTCGCTTTTCTCAAATCTTCATTTTAATATTTAAAGAACTGGAGGCAAAAAAATGTCTGCCTCCAGTTCCTTCAACTACTCACTAACTACCACCCGGGATTTTGTACTAACTGTCCGCCACTAAGGTCAACCTCAGCCTGGGGGATCGGATAGAGTTCATGTTTCCCGGTTTCAAATCCATAATTTTCAAGTACACTTGCTGCATTCCCTGTTCTGAGAAGATCCCAGTAACGGTCCTGTTCGCCGGCAAGTTCGAGTCTTCTTTCTTCCCATACATCCTCAAGGGAGGGCCCTGCAATTGGGTCGAGACCAACCCTGTCTCTTACCCTGTTAAGAGGTGTTGCTGCATCACCTCCTGAATGAATTGCGGCTTCTGCATTGATCAGGAGAATTTCTGCAAATCTCATATTCCTTATATTCTGGTCGCAACCATAGGGGCCTGTATCATGAGGAACACGTGAAGGAAAATATGCTTTCCCATTGTACCTTGGCATATCAACCCCTTCCATAATGTCGACACCTTTAATTGTATCTCCATCAGGAGTTATATCTCCATAATATAAAATGGTCGCTTTCTTCCTTACAACATCCCCGGCAGCATCAAATGCATCTGCAAGTTCATCGGAGGGAACGAACCAACCCCAGCCAAACTGGCCCCTTACAGCCTGTGTTTCGGCATACTGACAAAGTGAAACATCTCCCTCGCCAGGGACTTCAGTTGCTACGATCTCGAATAAGGATTCGGAGCAAAACTCCTGCTCGGGCCGGAATATTTCGTAAAAATCAGGGTATAGTTCGAAAGGTCCATTGTTTATTATATCATCAGAAACTGATTTACATTCGGTCCAGTCTTCCCTGTACATAAGGACTTTGGCAAGCAATCCCTTTGCAGCCCACGATGTAGCCCTTCCCAGTTCTTCCGAAGTGATTGATTCGGGCAGGTCAGGGATCGCAGCCCGCAGGTCTTCCTCGATCAGGGCCCAGGTTTCATCTGCGGTAGTTCTTATAAGGCCTTCAGGGCCCGGAGGGATCGTTGTAACAAGGGGTACGCCGCCAAAGGCACGGACAAGGTAGAAATAATGGAATGCCCGAAGGAATTTTGCCTCAGCGGTCATTCTTTTGCGGATTGTTTCACTCATTTCAATGTTCGGAACATTGGCCAGGACCTGGTTCGAAAGGTTGATCCCTTCATATCTTCCGGTCCAGAAGTCCCTTATCTGACCCTGTGTTTTTGAGAACTGGAAATTAACATATTCGTTGGCCCATGAGCCATCCCCTGCGCTGCTGCCTTTAAGCATCTCGTCTGATGGCAGGGAACCAAGGATCAGGTAACTGAAGGCTGATATCTTCCATGAACGAAGATAGCCGTACATTGCATTAACTGCCATCTGGGCATCGGCCTGTGTTTGAAAAAATTGGTCTACAGGTACTTCTCCCTCAGGCGGAAAATCAAGGTAGTCTTTGCATGACACCATCAGGCCCAGGAGAATTAGCAGTGAAATAATATATTTTTTCATGATGTTCTATTTTATTAATCAATAAACTAAAATTTTACACTCAGACCAACAGACATGGTTCTGGACAAGGGATAAACCCCGTCATCCATACCGGCAGTCGTTGGAGACCCTCCTGAAATCTCCGGGGAGAAGCCATTATAGCTGAATGTTGTAAATGGATTCTGGGCACTTGCGTATAATCTTATACCTGAACTGCTGATCTTGTTGGTGAAATTCCTCGGTAAAGTATAACCTATCTGGATGTTCCTTATGCGGAAATAGGCTCCCGATTCAACAAAAAAGGTGTTGGGGTAGGCATTTTTACCACCTGCTACGTCTGCAGATGGATAAGTGTTGGAAGTTTCGGGTCCATTCCACCTGTTTTCAGCAAAATCCGCGTCGTAGTTTTCATTTCCAAACCTGCCAACACGCTTAAGGTTGTATATCTTATTTCCTGCCACTCCCTGCAGATCCATTGAAAAATCAAGTTGTCCGAAAGTTAAACCTGCTGATAATGCATACAATACTTTTGGTGTGTAGCTGCCATAAGGTATACGGTCCAGGTCATCGATCGTACCATCGTCGTTATGATCTACATATTTGAAATCCCCGGGGACTGCCTGAGGCATTATAACAGTTCCTTCACTGTTGACATAATTAGTTACTTCCCCGGCATCCTGGAATATACCATCGACTTCCAGAACGTAAAATTCCCCGATCGGATGTCCCAATTGTGTGTAGGTTGCCAGGGCTCCGTTGTACGCTCCTCCGTCGTAGAACGGGAGGGTCCCCTGTTCCAGCCTGTAAACCTCATTATGGTTGAAGGCGACATTTCCACCTAAATTATAGGAGAATCTGGCATTCGGGCTATCTGTCCATCCAATTGAAAGCTCTATCCCCCTGTTTAATATATCGGCATTATTATCAAGGTAACTACTCCCGGAAGTACCTGCAGTTCCTATTATGGGGACAGGGAATATCGCCGATTTGGTAACACGATGATAGAAATCAAAATCAACATTTAATTTGTAATCCATCATCAGGGCTTCAAATCCTGCGTCATATTCCTCCACGATCTCCCACCTTAAGAGAGGTTCGACTACAGAGGTAATCGAAGCCCCCTGTGCTATGGAAGAACTTCCATATGGACCATAAACCAGGGAATATATGTCACTATTGTTAACGGTAACGGTGTATGCATTTTGAGGGACCTGGTTATTGCCCAGTTTACCCCAGCTGACTTTCAGCTTCAGAAAATCGAAAACGCCAAGGTCTTTTATGAAGTCTTCGTCAGAAGCCAGCCATCCCAGCCCCAGCGAGGGGAAATTACCCCATCTTTCCTCTGCAGGAAAAGTGGATGATCCGTCTCTCCTTAAGGTAGCAGTGACCAGGTATTTATTTTTATAGGCGTAGAACAATCTTCCGAAGTAGGAGGTGCTCCGGATCATGTAACCCCAGTCATTGGCATTTATATCATCTAATGAGCCATTGGAAAGGTAAAGGGTTGATTCAGTAAAATAGGGTACCCTGCTTGTACTCCCGCTTAGTCCCTGGCTTTTAAATTGAACGAAGGATAAACCTGCCATGCCAGTGATACGGTGATCTCCAAAGGCCTTATTATAGGTCAATGTATTGTCGAAGGTATAATTAAATCTTTCTGCAGTACTTTTTGTGAGGTGGGAAATGGTATCGTTCTGGGTAACTGAAACCCAGTACAAGGGTGAATAGTTTCTGTTTTGCGAATAGTCTCCATCCAGTGTAAAACTTGTTTTAAAGGTCAGGCCTTCAACAGGTTTGAGCTCTGCATAAACATTTGCCAGGGTATTCAGACTTTGGGAGACATTGTTATTGTAAAATATCTGTGCTGCAGGGTTGGCAAAATTACCAAAGCCCAGCAATACAGGATCTGTATAGGCACCAACAGAATTTTTCGGACTGAAAGCCGGCGGGGCGATATAGGCATTTCTGAGCACATCGGCAGGATTGTTGGATTTTACACCGTTTATAGTAATTCCATAACCTGCCTTTAAAAATTTATTTACTGTTATGTTCGACGATCCCCTGAGGTTCACACGCGTATAATCGTTTTCCTTTACCAATCCCTCCTGGGATGTGATACCAAGACCATAATAATAGGTGGCTGATTCACTTCCCCCTGATATTTCAATATTATGGTTCTGGATCATCGCAGGATTCAGAACAACATCAAACCAGTTTGTGTTTTCGGTATAAGCATTTGGATCAAAAGGGGTGGAGGAAGTACCTCTCACTGCACCAACTGCAATTTTTTCATTGACAAGCCCTATATACTGCTGGGCATTTGCCAGGGCTAGAAGGTTAGATACCTGTTGTATGCCTGAGTAACCGTTGTAATTGAATTCAGGTTTTTTGGAATTTCCTGATTTTGTGGTAACTATAATTACACCGTTTGCAGCGCGCACTCCATAAATTGCTGCTGAAGATGCATCCTTCAGAACAGTAACATTTTCTATCTGTTGCGGCGAAATGTAACTGATATCATCAACAAATACCCCGTCAACAACAAATAAAGGACTTGCATCCGATCTTACTGTTCCCAGTCCGCGGATCCTTATTGTAGGAGTGCTGCCGGGAGCACCATTATTTGAAACCTGTATACCGGCTACTTTTCCCTGTAGTGCCTGTCCGATATTTGGAACCGACTGTTTGGAAAGTTCTTCTCCACTTACAACTGAAATGGTACCGGTAAGATCTTTTACTGCAGCCGAACCGTAGCCGATCACAACCACTTCATCCATATCATATGCAGTTTCCTGCAACACAATATTTACTAGGGTTTGATCACTTATCCCTATTTCCTGGGAAAGATACCCGATAAAACTGAATATCAGAGTATTTCCCGTCGCTGCATCAATAGAGTATTCACCATCAATATTCGTAATGGTTCCCTGGGCAGTTCCCCGGATGATAACCGAGACTCCCGGGATCCCCTGGTTGCTGTCGTCGGTCACCCTGCCTTCAATTTTTACTGACTGCTGACCAAGCATCAGCATCGAAGGCAAAATGAAGATAATAAGAAACAGTAGCTTTTTCATAGGTAACATAGTTTTGAGTTTGAATAGTTAGTACAAGTTCATGAAATCATGCTCAGAAAGGAAATAAATCAGTACACCTCTGATTCATATGTTTAAAGTATTTAAAATAACACCTCACTTTATATACACTTAATTGGGCAGAGGATATTTTAAATACTTATTAAACAGTATTATATGAAATTGATTAGCGAGTAACATATGAAAATGATATTTTCTGTAATTTCAAAAAAATCTGCCAAATATGTAGTATTAGCAAATTTTAATCCTGACTTTTGTATAAATGCAAGTCCTGAACACTCGTATATTTTTATAATGTTTCTAAAAATTAAATACATCACATTCATATTCCTGGTAATCAATTCCTTTACCAATGAATCATTGTTTGCCCAAAAGAGGGAAGAAGTCAAAATCAGGAATTATACTAAACAGGAATACAATGCCGAGAGCCAGAATTGGGCCATTACACATGATAAAAGTGGATTCGTGTATGCAGCAAATAATGTCGGCTTGCTCGAATTTGACGGAATCAGGTGGACTTTTTACCCCGCTCCGAACGGCACTGTAATAAGATCTGTGGCAGTTGATCCGTTTAACAGGATATTTACAAGCGGATACCGTGAAATCGGCTATTGGACAAGAGACGAATATGGCATTCTCAGATATGAATCTCTCAATGATCTTGCCGGAGACCTCTTCAGTCAGAACGAGGAGTTCTGGACCATTATCATCACTGGTGATAAGGTTTATTTTCATTCTTTTACCTCAATTTTTGTATACGATTATAAAAGCTTTAAACTGGTAAGGCCAGGTGAACTGATCTCATCAATAAGTGAGATCAGGGATACTGTGTATGTCAATATTATTAACAGGGGTACATTCATATTACAGGATACTTCTTTGATTCCCCTGATTACCGAGCATACCTTCCTGGATAAAATGGTTCAGTTCATTTTGCCTTTTGGCGACAGCGGATTGCTTCTCGGAACGGCCGGGGCTGGCATGTACAAATACGAAAGAGGAAAGCTTAGTCCCTACCTTGAGCAATGGAAGGAATATTTTGTAAAAAATTCGATAAACAGGGGCCTTGCAAAGAAAGACGGAAGCCTTGTCATAGGCACCGTCCTGGACGGAATTTCTATCTTCAGCAAGAGTGGCGATCTGAAGATGCACCTGGATATGGAAAGCGGTATGCAAAATAATACGGTCCTCGGATTGGATTTTAATGAGGACATGGATCTTTGGGTTTCGCTTGACCAGGGAGTGGATTATATTTCTTTCAGGGTCGATTCCTCGTATTCAGTTTTTGAATATGAAGAACTTGGAGCTGTCTATGCAGCAGCTCTTCATGAAGGAAATTTGTATTTATGCACAAACCTTGGTGTATTTTACAGACCTATGGATGCAAACCAGGCTAAATTTAATTTTATTGATGGGACACAGGGACAGGCATGGGATTGCAGGATCATTTCCGACCAACTTATCGTAGGCCACACCAGCGGGACTTTTATTGTTGCGGGAAACCAGGCAAAGAGGATATCTGACGTGAGCGGGGGTATGGCACTTACCCAATATCCATTTAATGAAGAACTTTT
>CAYSAH010000056.1:0-6326 GCA_964428945.1 uncultured Bacteroidaceae bacterium
ATCGAAGCGGTCCACCGCGGCAGAGATTTCAGTGAGGCCAGAAGCCAAAGCAATATCGGATATCGAACTTCGACATTCTGCGGTTCGACATTCTGCGGTTCGATATTCTGCGGTTCGATATTCTGCGGTTCAATATTCTGTAAGCTTTAATGCAATTGAAATAAAGCCTTTGGCTCTGCTTTTCATTACATCCATGCCACAATCCCTACCTCGTACCCTGCATCTATTCCATCTCCGCGGCCTTCTTCCGGTAATATTCCTGCAAAACATAATATGCTTTCTTCTTTTGTCCGGTCTCGGAAATCACACCCTTGCGGTTCCAGAAGTCCTGGTAAACGGGATTTTGTCGGCGGGGAGACCGGAAGTCAACAAGTATCCAGGGAGACATGCCTGCCAGTCCGTCGATACCTTCCAGCATTTTAAGCTGATTGATATAGATGTTTTCCTGCAGTTCCTCGCTCCACATGGTATTTTTATCTCCATGGAAACCTGCGAGTGCTCCACCTCCCCATTCAGATATAAATACAGGTTTGTTGTATTTTATTTTGTAGGTGTACTTATAAAGCTCATCCGGCTTGCTTTCCCAGTACCATCCGCCATATTCATTAAAGCTTGCAAGATCAAGTTTTTCACCAAGGGGATCGTCCATATGAAGTTCGTATCCCTCCCTTACAATTTCAAGGGCAGCTGCAACAAGCCGGGTATCGTCCATACTTCTTACATGATCTGCCAGGGCACCCATAAACTGGTTCCTGGCTTCTGCAACAGGAGTTTCATTTCCAATGGACCAGATGATGACCGCTGCCCGGTTCTTGTCGCGCGTTACATTGGCTGTAAGCTGGTCCTTTGCATTCTGAAAAGTTGCCTCGTTCTCCCAGGTAATGGTCCAGTAAACAGGCACCTCTGCCCATACCATCAGGCCTAATTTATCAGCTATGCGAATTGTTTTTTCGTTATGCGTATAATGTGCCAGTCGCACCATATTGCATCCTAATTCTTTTGCCATTCGCAGCATCATCTCTGCATCCGCATCATTTCTGATACGACCTGGAATAAATGGGTTTTCATCATGCATGGAAATGCCTCTGAGAAAAGTTTCTTTTCCATTCAGCAATATTTTTTTTCCTTCCGTTTGAATGGTTCGAAACCCAACAAGGTCCGACAGGTTTTCATTGTCAGAACTGAGTTTGACACTGTATAATTTAGGATTCTCAGGACTCCAGTAAGTTATTTTTTTTACAGGAATTTCAAAGCTTGCCAGTCCACTTGCATCTGTCTTCAGTTCCTTGGAAATTTTTAGCTCTTCTATGGACAGGGTAACTGTCTTTTCCTTTGCAGGGCCATCTAAGCGGACAAAGCCTTTTAGTATATTCGGATTATCCCTGTCGAGCTGGACTTTGTAGTCCTGAATGAATGTTTCCGGCGTAATCACCAGTGTTACATCCCTTGTAATTCCTCCATAATTCCACCAGTCGGTATTTGTGGTAGGAACAGCATCTTTGTGTCGCTTGTTATCGACTTTTACAACAATGAAATTATCGCCATCCGACAGTTTTCCTGTTACTTCGTATTGAAAAGGCGTAAAGCCTCCCACGTGCATCCCCAGTTTCTTTCCATTTAAATATACATGCGCTTCATAGTTTACAGCGCCAAAATGGATGAAATATCTTTTACCCTTTTCCAGGGATACCTTGAAATCCTGCTGGTACCAAACCGTTCCTTCATAAAAACTTAATTTTTCATATTGGGAGTTCCAGTCGCCCGGCACTTTTAAGGACTCTGAATGGCTGAAATCATATTCAGCTCTTTGTGATTTCTCCAGGTCTTTTAAGTTATCGTAAAACCCTCCGCTTCCTTTTTCACTCTGATCAAAAGGTGTTAAGCGATAATCATAATAGCCCATCTCGTATGGGTCGATAATAAAGTTCCACCTCCCGTTGAGGCTTATAGCAGACCTTCCGTCGATGTTCTGGATTAAATCCTGGGAGGAGAGGGGGATTGAAATTGTCATAGTGAGCAGAATGAAAAGTGATGTACGAAAAACTTTTATCATGGCATCTGGATTAAGATATATTTGCTTTTACTGCCTAAATATACAAATTGCTAAGCTATAATTCTCTTTGCGAACCTTTGCACTTATTTGTGACCCTTTACGAAATAGCTATTATACGAAGGGTCACAAAGTAGCACGAAGGTACACGAAGGGTCGGGAAGAGTCTCCAGGAATCATGAGGGTGCGCAAAGAATAGGAAGTAATTTCATAAATTCCGGTTCATGTCAACAGGTTTAATTTTATTTTGTATCAAATGAATAAAATATATAGAGATCCAATGTTTACTAGTGTCTAAAATCAATTCACTATTTTATAGCTGGCGCAGTACTTAGCAAGAATGAATATAATTAAACAGGATTTGGACATTATTACATGATTTAATAGGAGTCTATATAGTATGTTTGGAAAAATAAACTCAAAATTCTGAATTTATGAAACCTCTATTCCGGATTTATGCATGCGCTATACTTTGTTTACAATTAGGTGCAACTAAGGCCCAGGAAATAAACCCAATGCTGGTCGGGGTTAATGTCTGGTATATCGATCCCAGTCAGCAGGTGTGGGACCTTACACAGGAATGTGGTGTTGGATCTATCAGGATCGGGGGGCATTCCTATGATGACAATATGCCTTCAAAATCCCAGCTCAAGGATTGGGTAAGCCTTATACAGGCCATGGGCGCTGAACCGATCCTGCAGATGTCGCAGTATGATGGTGCTGCAGCGGCTGCCGACCTGGTGAAGTATTTTAATATTGACCTTGCTACAGGCACACCTATAAAATACTGGAACATCGGGAATGAACCCTGGCTTCAGAATGGCAAGCCTGCCATCTCAACGGTTGGAGCCATGGTAGAGGCCTACTTCAAGCCTATCGCGGTTGCCATGAAGGAAGTGGATCCTACGATAAAGATTTACGGACCTGATTTCTGCTATTATATCGGGGAGGCCATCAATGACCTGTTTGGGGGGAAGAATGACATAGCGGGGAAAATCCCGGGTAAAGACTATTACTATTGCGACGGGATCTCCTGGCACCGTTATCCCCAGGACGATAATATCAACCTGGCCTATGCAGGAGTCGACGATTTCAAGTCATCCATTATAGCCTGCAAGGCAAAGGTCGATGCAGTAAATGCTGCCTATAACAGGACCGGTGATGATGCACTGGGCTGGGGAATAGGAGAATACAATGCCAAGGGAGGGGCTGTGGTTCATACCTGGATGAACGGACATATGTATGGAGGAGTGCTTGATCTCTGCATGAAATACGGGGCAAACTATGCAACTTCATGGAGTATGTTTGAGAACGGGGGAAACCGGCAGGGAACCGACTTTAGCTTTATTGATGGTGCGCACATGACCCCCAGGGCAAACTACCGCCATATGCAGATGGTCGCAAAATATTTCAAAGGGACCTATAAGGCGGGAACCTCATCGCTCTCCGATATCATTGTCAGCGGATCGGTGGATGGAGATACCATAAGCGTGATGATCATGAACAGGGCTTCTGCACCGGCCGCCTACAGCCTGTATCTTAACAAAACAGATGCTTCGGAAAGTGGGGTGAACCTGAATGTGGATGCTGATACGAATTTAATGCATATTGACATGATCTCCGGGGAAGCCACACACCTGCTCCTGTTTAAGGACGGAAAGATCCTTAAACAAAATTATTCAAGTGTTCATTTCGATAATGAGTTGCCACCCGATGAATCCTACGTGATACCGGCCATGTACTTACCTTCTGCACCAGTCGGACTGGCTTGCTCAAACCCAAGCTATAAGTCTGTTGATCTGTCATGGAACGTAAATGAAAATGATACGATAACAGGTTTTATTATAGAACGCAAACTCACATCCGGGGGCAGCTATATGATGATAGGTATAGCAGCTAATAATACCTTATCCTATAATGACAATACAGTGGATCCGCTTACAGATTATACCTACCGGGTACAGTCCTATAATTCGGCAGGTTTTTCTGAATATTCAAATGAAAGTACAGTTACAACTGCAGCAGTTCCTCCGAAAGTGGCCTTCAACGGGCCGCATGCCATCCCTGGCAGGATTGAGGCTGAAGATTACAACGACAATGAAGAAGGGATCGGCTATCATGATGCTGAGCCCGATAACCAGGGAGGGACCTACCGTACGGATGAAGGAGTTGACATCGAGAGTTGCACCGATGAAGGCGGCGGATACAATGTTGGTTATATTGAAGCCGGCGAATGGATGGAATATTCAATTGCGACCGTCGACGGGGGGACCTTTGATATCGCAGTGAGAATAGCCAGCAATGCAACTGTAAGCAGCAGGATTAAAGTGTACCTGGCAGACAAATATCTGGGCTATGTTACACCAGTATTCACAGGAGGATGGCAAAATTGGAAAACGCTAATTATTAATGATAAATCGATCAGTGGAGGCAATGATCAGATCCTTAAACTGGTTTTTGAAGGCTCAGATTACAATCTTAACTGGATCGAATTTGGTACTGAGCTTGCAGTGAAAAAAACTGATCATTTCGACAGCATTTTTTTCGGGTATTATGACAGTATGAATGGCAGTTTAATTATTAAGTCCGAATTTCCTGTTCACAATGTTAATATTTCCCTTTATGATACGCTTGGGAAAAAGCAATTTCAGTTCAGGGAGAATGATTTTGTTTCAAATGTTTACCCGATCGACCTTGCCAGTGGATTTTATTTTCTTTCTGTTGCCTCAGAAAGGGGCAGCCTGACCAGTAAGATCCTCGTACCATAATTTTCGCACATGAAATACAGTTCCGCATTTTTTATCTTTACACTTTTAAGTGTCATGAGCTGCCTCAGGCAGGGAGAAAAGGATCCTTCTGCATCAGACGAATATGCAGGCAGGCCTTATTCAGATACAGTAAGGGCCCTGGCTCTGCAAACCATCCCGGGCAGAATGGAATGTGAGTTTTTTGATGTTGGAGGGGATTCCGTAAGTTATTTCGATACGGACCTGAATAATAACGGGAGCGGCAGCCTGAACCAGGGAGAAGGTTACCTGATGAATTTCAGAATAAGTGAAGCCCCGGATATATCCTTTACCAAATTTCATGACAGCATTGACAATTCAAAATATAATATTGTGCAGCCAGGGGAGAATCAGCTCTACCTCGGATGGACGGAGCCGGGAGAGTGGACTAAATACACCGCAGAGGTCAGGGAGACCGGGGATTATCAGATAGGAGCAATGTATACATCGAACAGGGGCGGGGCAGTTCAAATTATAATCGACGATACGGACTCCAGCGGATTCCTTTCGATAAAAAGTACTTTTCATCCGGATGACCCAATCGGCTGGCGTCAATGGCATCATTGGAATTACAGTGATTCCCTTGCAGTAATGCACATTGAAAAAGGAAAGAGGGTTTTCACACTTGTTATTGAAGAGGAGGGGAACTTTAACTTCGATTACCTGAGTTTCACCTTGCTATAATTCTCTTTGCGAACCTTTGCACTTCTTTGTGGACCCTATGTGAAATAGCTATTACACGAAGGTGCACAAAGTAGTACGAAGGTACACGAAGGATCGGGAAAAGTCTCCAGGAATCACGAGGGTGGGCTGGGAAACAGGAAGTAATTTCTTAAGTTTGGCGCAGGATAAAGAATTCAATAGCATTACTTATGATGAAAAGATTTTTATTCAATTTCACATTTTTATTCCTGGCATTACCTCTTGTTGCCCAAACACCCAATCCGAAAAGAGGAATCTCTGTTGGCAATCCGCATCTAAGCCTGGCTGATCTTCAAACGATGTCGGGTCATCTGTCCTGGTATTATAACTGGGGAATAAATCCTGAATCTGAATTGGAAGACATTCTTGATGATTATAATGTAGAGTATATTCCCATGGCATGGAATGGTTTTTTCGATGAAACCAATCTGAGAAATTACTATGCGGCACATCCGGAGGCCAAATATTTATTAGGATTTAACGAACCAAATTTTATCGAGCAGGCAAATATGACTCCTTCCCAGGCAGCAGCTCAATGGCCCAGGCTCGAAGCGATCGCCGCTGAGTTCGGACTTGAAATTATTGGGCCCGCTGTGAACTATTGCGGGACCTGCGTGAGCGAAAACGGAACCACGTATACCAATCCACTTACCTATCTCGACGATTTCTTTGCAGCCTGTCCCGACTGCCGGGTCGATTATATCGCTGTGCATAATTACATGTGCTATTCGGGGCCTTTGATCGATTACCTTGAAGATTTTAAAAAATATAACAAGAAGATATGGCTC
>CAYSAH010000056.1:6336-13028 GCA_964428945.1 uncultured Bacteroidaceae bacterium
TATCGCGTATGCTGATTTTTGGCATACTCCTGTTCACTGAATTCGCCTGCGGGGACCAGGCAACCATTACACTCGATATGCAGAAAAGTCTTATGTTTGGAGCACTTGACTACCTTGATAATGATACAATGATCTATCGCTATTCCTGGTTCCTTGCCAGGACGGGCGGAGGATCGTGGAACATAGATATTTTTGATACAGAGCCGGGCAAACTGACCGAGTTGGGAGAGATCTACCTGTACTATAATGCTATCCATGACACTGGTCAGTATACCGCAATACCGGCTCGAATAGAAGCGGAAAGCTATTCAGAAATGTCAGGGATTGCACTGGAGGCAACTTCAGATTTTAACGGGATCGCAAATATAGGCTGGATCGACGCGGGAGACTGGATGGAGTACAATATTGAAGTTCCTGATACCAACGATTACTATTTGTACCTGAGGATCGCCTCCACCGCCACTACAAGTGCTGACCTATGGATAGATGATACCCTGCTTGGCAGTGTTCCGATTGCATCAACCGGCGGGTGGCAGAACTGGAAAACATTTGTATTGCCAGTATCCCTGGACCAGGGAAAACACAGGATGAGAATTGCGACCACCACCGGGAGTTTCAATATGAACTGGATTCGAATTGAAAACAGGGATAATGTTGCTCCTGTCGTATCCGCAGGGGAGGATATTTATCTTGAACTTCCACAAAAAAACGGAACATTAATTGCGGAAGCATCGGATGATGATGGGGATCAGCTGGTGTATTTATGGGAACAGACTGCAGGTCCTGCCAGTACAATGGCTGAAGCGGATTCCTCGAGCACTTCGCTTACATGCACTTCTGCTGGAAACTATACGTTTAAAATTACTGTGTGGGATGGTTTTGAGCTGGCAACGGATCTGCTTGTGGTTCATGTATCCGGGGAGACTTCCGTATCAAACAGTAAAAAAAAAGAAGTAACAGTTTATCCGAATCCGGTACAGTATAAAATGCATATAATCCCGGGTGATGTATCAGGCCCCTGCACAATTGATATTGTAAACCTTGCTGGACAGTCGGTACAGAAACGAGAGTTTAATCAATGGGAGGGAGAACTGGAAATGGATTTGTCAGATGAACTTCCGGGAATCTACGTTGTAAAACTCACAAGTATTCAAGAAGTGGGGGTGACAAGAATATTGAAAGAATAGTCTGGACTGATTTAGTACTTGATTACAAAATTCTTAGCGGTTCTCTGCGCTCCTTAGCGAAACTTTGCGTTATAGCTATTTCGCAAAGATTCTCAAAGGAGCGCAAAGGAGCGCAAAGAGGGTTCGCCTGATATTTTAATTGCTAATTAGAATATTTACAATCTCTGTAATCGGCTCCAGTGTTTCTTCATCCACTACCGGGAAATCATTTTTGTAATTCCAGTGGGTCCATGCGATATCATTTCTTTTGAAAATATCCATGAGGTCAGTATACAACCTGATCCTATCATCCATCGGAGTGGAAGGGAAACAACCAAATTCTCCGCAATAAAGCGGCAAGCCGAATTCATCTGCCACTTTTTTGGCAATCATGATATGCTCTTCCAGAACAGCCTTGTCAAAATAACCATTGTCATTTTTTATTTTTTCAAGCAGTTCTCCTTCAAGTTTTGCATACATAGCAGTGTCAACAGTATACCCGGGATAATGTACTTCACCCTCATACTTTACATACAGGGGATTCCAAGGCGTTTTATAATGTGTAAACAGAAAAGGCTCATAATCATGGAAACTGAGGATCAGGTTGGTATCGTTCTCTGGTATTTTAAGATCAGGGAAGGTATAGACCTGCTGCCACAGATTGGAGCCTACGACAATCTTTCTTCCCGGTTCATTTTTACGAACAACTTCAATTCCTTTTGCAATAAGTTTATTCCAGTCTTCCGGATCATCCGCAACTGCTTCATTCATTAATTCATAGGCGAGCTTGCTATTTGGGTATTGGATAAGCTCTTCAGAAAGTTGCTCCCAAAAATTCCAGAATTTGACCTGCTCTGCAGGATCGGACCATAAGGTATTATCCTTGGCAATAAAGTGGTGTGACCTGATAACATGCAGATCCACTATAACACGAAGATCATTTTCGAAAGACCATTTGATTGCATTGTGCAACAACTGGAATGCATCCTCATGCTTTTTGCCATTTTCATCCCACATCTGAACCTCATCGATCGGGATGCGAACATGATCAAATCCCATTTCTGCGATCTTTTTAAAGTCAGCCGCCTCCATGTAGGCCTCACGTTCAGCGCCGCGAAGATCTGACTGTGACAGCCAGTGACTGGCATTCAAACCACGTTTGATCTGAAAGAACTCTCCTTCATCCGAAGCTGTTTTGACATTCGATTTGCACGAGAAAAGGGATAAAAGTAATGACATTGCAATAAGTGGTAAAGCTTTCATTGTTGAGTTATTAGTTTAATTGCTGACGAAATTAAGAAATAATAACAATGAAAGAAAATCCATCTCTGTCCGGTCCTGGAATAAATCAGCAGAGCAATTATATGAACCCTTTAAACCGGAAAAACATAAAGGCTCCTCAAGATCATAAGGTCCTCTGAAGAACAGTAAAATTGCAGCATTCTCTTTTTAAAGCTGATTTCGCCGGACCTGATGTATCCGAGGCGTATTCAACAGCTTATTATAGAGCGCCCTGAGCTTTGTCGAGTTGCCGGAGAATGTTTTCTCCGGAAACACTTATAAAATCTTTAAGGCCGTAGGGAAGGTAGTATTGCTTCCAGTTTCCGAATTCGAGATATACATCGAGGGCATGGGTGACTGACAATTGGATCTGTTCCCAGCTGAAATTGTCGAGTGTATCAGCCTGCAGGGAAGGGGAGATCATAGCAATATGGCGATCGATCAGGGAAAGAAAGTCCTCTGTATTAAAATAATTCTTTACCAGTATATTCAGGTATTCTTCATACTTTTTCCGGTAATGCTCAACTTCGAGTATCCGGGTGTAGAGTGGCCTTTCCCTGTTGTCAAGTAATGTAGCTTTGTATACTTCCAGCTCCTTGCGTACCTCCGGCGAAAACTTATTCAATTCTTCTTCGGTCATGTCCATAAATTGATGGTGAAGCCAATCGTAAATATTCTTTTTGCCCCAATTGTCCCCAACCCAGTCAATGCCAAAAGTGTTGTCGAAATCATAGGGAATGAATTCAAATTTCCCTGTCAGGGGATTATCGTACAAATAGAAATTATTGGCTGAAAACAGCTGACTGTCCCAGTTCCCGATCAAAACATCAACTGCCAGGGTCCTCAGATAGCTATCCGTATTAAATCTCTTATCGAGCTCCTCTTCCAGCCTGTCTATTGGTGTATTGTTCAATATGCGAATCAGTTCTGCCAGACCTGAGAAATCTTTTTCCTTTTTATTTGTCTTTAGTTCATACACCGCCTGCCTGTCCATTTCAAGTTTCCGGTAGATGTCCGGATCGTCCCCGAGGTACTTCATGTCGGCAGGACTGTAGCATTTGTAAAGATTGCCATTCCCCGACCCGAACCTGTCCCCGACGAAGTGTTCATCGATCTGCTCAACCAGGTTGTAAAGCCCCTGGTATTTACCATTCAAATACAGATCGGCAAAGGACGATCGTGCCACGGGAATTTCCATAGCATGGAATAGCTCAGTGGCCAGGTGAGCCCTGAGGTGTGTCGGATCGTTCCAGAATGCATTCACACTGATTTTTTCATATCCAAGGTAACTTTCTCCTTCTTCATACTCATTGAAAATTAACTTATAAGACTTTTTATCGTTAAAGCGTGAAGCGTTCCCTTTGATTCTGAATCCTACATTTTTTAGAGAGTCCTTCCTGCCCACGGTGGTAATAAGCAGGTCCGCAGGCTTAACGATGTCTGACTGGAAATTGTCAAGAATAACTGCAAGATCGTTGGGATCAATCCATATCTCGATCCTGTGAACCAAAGAATCGTCGAAGATATCTCCTTTGTTGTGAAGACTTTTTTGGGAACAGGCAAAAACAGGAAGGCAAAGTAAGCAGGTAATCAGCAGGATATTTCTCATAAAAGGGTATAATTTAAATAAGTGTGTAACATCCAGGCAATAAGATTGGTTCAGAAGCCTGATGGGAAAGTGAGCCGGTTTAGGAAGTCTCCCGGGGAGTCAAAGCTTTGTCAGAGGTGCTTCCGCCTGGGATGGATGCAAGCTGATTTACACTTCCTGGCAATGAATCTTATACCGGAAATAATCCCGGCCCTGATGCAGTGGTAAATAAAATTCATTCAGAAATAATATATTTACGAAGTGACAGAAATAAGCGCCGGATACCGGAGGCAGGGGAGAAATCATTTCCAGGCAGTTCTTTATACTGTATTTAAAAGCAGGAAGGAAGAATACCCGGGAATAGAATTCCCTCATTGAAAGGAAAAGAAAAGATTTTCAACAGGGAAGCTGGAACAAATCCTGGTTGCACTGTAACAGGAAGTGAACAAAGACATATAATACAAACATTATGACAGATTTAAAAGGAAAAAATGCCCTTGTGACAGGATCCAGCCGGGGGATTGGTCAGCAAATCGCGCTGGGACTGGCAAGATTGGGCTGCAACGTAATCGTACATGGCCGTACCCCGGACAGTTGTTCGAAAACCTTGAAATTGCTTGGTCAGTTCCCGGTCAGCACCTATGGTGTTTATGGTGACCTGGCGGATAGGAAGCAGATTCTTGACCTGGTAGGCCAGGTAAAAGGCCTGAATGTGCAAGTCGATATCCTGTATAACAATGCAGCGATTATGTGTCCTTACCAGGATGATTTTTGGAAGCACAGCTGGGAGGACTGGACGAAAATATTTACTGTGAATGTTATGGCCTTGTATGACCTTTGCGGAGCATTCATACCGGGTATGATCGAAAAGGGCTTTGGCAGGGTGATCAACCTGAGCTCAGGGATCAAAGGCCAGCCCGAACTTGCGCCCTATGGAGCTTCAAAATGGGCCGTGGATAAGATCACCGATGATATTGCTTCCAAATTGCACGGTACCGGGGTAAGGATCAACACACTTGATCCCGGGTGGCTCCGTACCGATATGGGGGGCGAGAATGCCGAGCATCCGGTTGAAGCTGTATTACCGGGCGCCCTTGCCCCGGCCCTGGTCGAGGATGATGGTCCGAACGGCCAGTTCTTTTCAGCCATTGATCATAGGCTTGATCCCAATCTGCTCAAACAGGTAAATTGATGTGGAGTGGCTGATCCTGCTCCTTCTTGAAAAGGACGGCTGGACAGTTTTCATGAAACTGAAGGTAAAAAATCTCCTTTTACAGAACCGCTAAACAAATAAGAAAATGAAACTCAGCTTATACTCATTTATTTTGATAATCCTCTTTCATGTTCTTTTTGAGAGTTGTGAATCAAAGGGCGAAGACAAAAAGTGGTCTGAACTTACGGCGCAAAGTTTCATACAGCGAACGCCTGATCCTGACAGTATCAGCATGATATGGGATAAGAATCACTTCAGCTGGCAGGCAGGCTATGTGATGTACGCCATGGAAAAGATATGGAAGAGCACAGGTGATTCCATCTATTTCAATTACATAAGGAGGTATGTGGATCAGCAGGTGAGTGAGGAAGGGGAGGTTCCGGCATTCAAACCTGATGCCTTGGATCATTTTTTACCCGGCTATGCGATCCTTTTCATGTATGAGCAAACCCGGCTCGAAAAGTACAGGATCGCAGCGAAAACCATACGCGATGGTTTTGACTCCTATCCCCGCAACAGTGACGGACTTTTCTGGCATGGTACCTGGGCAAAGAATCAATCGTGGATCGATGGGGTTTACATGGGCCAGATTTTCCTTGCCAGGTATGGGACTTTAATAGGAGACGGAGCCTATGCTTTCGATGAAGTGGTAAGGCAGATGACGCTGATCGAGGAGCATTGCGGGAAAGAAAACGGACTGATCCTTCATGGATGGGATGAAAGCAGGGAAGCCAGCTGGGCCGACAGGACCACGGGATTGGCATCTGAAGTCTGGAGCGAAGGACTTGGATGGTATGCAGTGCTTATTGCAGACGTATTCGATTACCTGCCAAAGGAACACCCGGGCTACCAAAAGATCGTTGAAATACACCAAAGGTTGTGCGCAGGACTTAAAAATACCCAGGACCCCGGGACCGGGATGTGGTGCCAGGTGGTTGATAAATGTGGGGAAGCGGGAAACTGGAACGAAACTTCGGGAACAGGAATGTTTATCTACCTGCTGAAGAAATCAATTGACAAAGGATATATCTCAGCGGAGGAATATATGCCTGTGGTCAGGAAAGCCTACAATGGTATGGTCAAAAAGGCAGTTTATAACAAGGATGGCTTCATCGATCTGCTGGATTGCAGCAGTATCGGGATCCTGGATAATTATGATGCATATATAAATTCACCGAAGGAAATAAGCCCGTATAGTGCTTTTGGCTCATTTATTATCTCAACGAATATAATTGAAAATCAAGCTGAAAGGTGACCAGTTTAAAATATGCCAGGAATAAGCGACTAATTCCCCCTCAACTCCGTCCGGTCTGCCCGGTGCTCTGTGCTCTGTGCTTTGCGAAACAGCTGTTCCACAGAGAGGCACAAAGAAGCACAGAGGAGCAGCAAGCTGCTTTTTTTACCACAGAGGGCGCAGAGGAACGCAGAGGGGCAGCAAGCTGCC
>CAYSAH010000057.1:0-266 GCA_964428945.1 uncultured Bacteroidaceae bacterium
ACCTGCGGACCGAAATCTCCCTTGTACCAGCATGTGTAGTTAAAGGGAAAAAGGATGGTGTCGAAATCGAACCTGTTCATCAATTCAGTAGCTGCCTCTACGGAGTGGGCGGAAAATCCGAGCTTCTTTACCAATCCCTCCTCCCTGGCCAGTAAAAAGGTCTCCATAGCTCCGTCTTTCCCGAATATCCTGTCAACATCTTCCATTGTGGTCACCGCGTGCAGCTGGTATACATCGAAGTATTCAGTTCGCAGCTTTTTTAAGGA
>CAYSAH010000057.1:321-13003 GCA_964428945.1 uncultured Bacteroidaceae bacterium
CGGCTTCTCTCCGTGGTTTTACAGGCAAGAAAAACATCCCTGCGGTAAGGTTCAAGGGCCGGACCAAGCTTCTCTTCTGCGTTCCCATAAGAGGGAGCAACGTCAAAATAATTTACACCAAAATCAATCGCCTCTTTTACCCTTGCTGATGACTGTTCTTCAGTGGCATTCATTACCACGATCCCTCCAAATCCGATCGCTGATATTTTCATTCCGGTTTTACCGAGCATTCTTTTCTCAATTTTACCCCTGGAAGGTTCTCTTCCGATAGACGAAAGATCTGCTGGAAAAATGCTTAACATAGGCAGTGAAATTGCGGTTTTTGAAATAAAATCACGTCTTTTCATGATTGAAAATTTAGTGAAAGGTATTAAATATCCATGATATGTTCATTGATCTCATGGTCGAAAATTAAGCCATATATCTTAGCCTTCGCTTTTGTGCCCCGGAACCAGCATACTTCAGGCACAGCAAACATCTTCGCATCCCAGGCCGTAGCTTTAGCGGAGCCTTGCTCTGTACGCCGTAGCTGTAGCGAAGGCCTGCAAAGTATTCCGATGGAAGTTGGAAGTCACTGAACATAAATCCCTGCCCCTCCTCCGGCACAAACCCGCAAAAAAATATAACCCAGGTTTAACAATACGATCTTCCGGGATGAAGGACCTTCGATTAAACTAGAATGATTCTGAATTACCCCTAAAAGCCCTGAATCCTCATAAAATAAGCCGCTTAAATAATAAATTTGAAGCTCACTGCTCTCTTTGAGTAGTTATTTGTACAATATGAGTGGTTTAACTTTAAAAATCAAACTTTAAATTATGAAGATCAAGTTTTTATCAATACTCGTCCTGGGGATGTTTTTTTCCCTTTCCAATGCGCAAAATGCAACTGCCTGGCGCAATGGAACTGATGGAATATATCCTGACAAGGAACTGCTCGACTCCTGGCCTGCAAGCGGACCAAAGATACTCTGGTCATTTGAAGAACTTGGACAGGGTCATTCTTCACCTGTTGTTGCCGGAAATTACATTTATACAAGCGGTATGATCGATGGGGCTGGTTATATCTTTAAATTGGACCTTAACGGAAAGCTTATTTACAAAAAGACCTATGGACCCGAATATACAGAAAGCTTCTATGGTCCCAGGGGTACGCCTGTAATTGCAGGCGACAAGATATATTTTGTATCTGGCTATGGCCATGTGATCTGTATGAATGAAGCCAATGCCGAAAAGATATGGGAAATTGATATGGTCAGGGATTTCGGCGGTGACACCATTCGCTGGGGATACAACGAAACTCCTGTAATTGATGGTGATATCATTTATTGCACTCCCGGTGGAAAGAACAGTGTTGTTGCACTGAACAGGAATACAGGAAAAATGATCTGGACCTGTCCGGGAAAAGCTGAACTTTCAGCATACTGCACACCATTGCTGTTTGTACACAACGGCAGGAAGATCCTTGCTACACATACTGAATCGCATCTCCTCGGCATAGATGCCAAAACCGGTAAACTCCTTTGGGCTCAGCCTCAGACTAACCAGTGGGCAGTGCACGCTAATACGCCGATCTATCACGATGGCGGACTGTTTTTCTTCAGCGGATATGGAAAAGGATCAGGAAAACTTACACTGAATGCTGATGGTTCCGTTGTTAAGCTTGCATGGAATAACCCGATGGACAGTCGCATGGGGGGTGCAGTTCTGATCGATGGATACATATACGGTTCAGGTGACAATGCAAAGGAATGGAGGGCAATTGACTGGAGCACAGGGAAAGATATGTTTCTTTCAGATACAATTGGGAAAGGTGTAAGCATTGCTGCCGATGGAAAGCTTTTTTGCTATTCTGAAAAGGGAGAACTGGCATTGGTCAATATAAACCCTGCAAAATTTGACCTTGTAAGTGTAACACGGGTCACAAAAGGCTCCGAACAGCATTGGGCCCACCCCGTTATCCACAATGGAGTTCTTTACCTTCGCCACGGGAAAGCCCTGATCGCCTATAAAATTAGTTAAATGCAGAATGGGCTTACCCGAAGATGGTACCTGCAGCACCCTCATTTTCGGAACAAATGCCATACACCATAAACAGGTTTCAATGTAATCATAGAATGAACTGAACACTTATTACAAAAATCACTAATGAAATATATACTTAAGCTCACAATACTTATATTATCAATAAATCTCTCTGCCCAGGATGCACAGTGGCGCGGACCGGGACGCGACGGTAAATACCCTGAAACCGGCCTGTTGAAGGAGTGGCCTGAAGGCGGTCCTGAACTGATCCTGAAAAAGGAAGGACTGGGTGGAGGTTAGTCCACGCCTGTGCTGTATAATAACATCGTTTATATCACTGGTCGCCGGGATACCCTTGAAGTTTTAACTGCTGTTGATCTGAAAGGTAAGGTCTTGTGGGAAACCATATATGGAAAGCCCTGGATGGAATCTTTCCAGGAGACAAGGAACACTCCCACGATCGAAAAAGGCAGGATCTATATCGAAGGGACCATGGGAACCGTGAACTGCATCGATGCCACAACCGGCCATGTCCTCTGGTCGAGGAATACACACGATGAATTTAAAGGGGAATTTCACAGATGGGGCATGGCAGAATCATTGCTCCTTACCGAAAATGCTGTGATCGTATCTCCAACCGGTTCAGAAACCGTGATGGTTGCCCTGGATAAGCATGACGGGAGCTTGCTTTGGAAGACTAAAAGATCCCGGGGATCCAGGGCCTATGTTTCCCCGCTTATGATCGAATTCAAGGGAAAGAAAATGATCCTTGCAACATCTTCAGATGAGCTACTTGCCATTAACCCCGCCAACGGGGAGATCCTGTGGACCCTTGATCTCCTCACCGGGTATACCGAAAGAGGCAGAAGAAACAGTACCAATACACCCCTCTGCCATAACGGGGAGATTTTTGTATCAAGCGGTTACGACGACACGGCCCTGATGATTAAAATAGCTGACGACGGAAGATCAGCTTCAGTTAAATGGACAAGCAAGGTGCTCGATAATCACCACGGGGGTATGGTCCTGGTTGATGGGTATATTTATGGTTCAAACTGGTTAAACAATGGAAACGGAAACTGGGTCTGCCTGGAATGGGAATCAGGAAAAGTGATGTACGAAGAGGCCTGGCATAACAAGGGCTCAATAATTTATGCCGATGGAATGCTTTATCTCTTCGAGGAAAAGTTCGGCAACATGGGCCTTTTTGAGACCACGCCCGATGGACTCAGAATGAAAGGGACCTTCAAGGTTGATGATGGAAACGGACCGCGATGGGCTCATCCCTCCATCTATAACGGCAAACTATTATTAAGGCACCTGGATGTGCTGCTGGTCTATAACATTAAAAAATGATTTTACATAAGCACAGCTTAGGATTGAATTTAATATTTACACTCCTCCTGTGCGATTCATGTCGTCGATAACACTCAAAGATCAATGAACCTGAAACCTCATATAATCATTCCTTATCTGCTGATCCTGGCCGGGTTCACATCCATTGCATGGTGGATCACAAAGGATCCTGTCAGGGAACTGTCCCTCAGTATCCCGGGAATGGACAACAGGGGGCAGGGGGTGGCAGTAAACCTGAATATAAACATTGGCGAATTTTTTGAGGAATTTGAATCCCGGAATTCCTCCCTTAATGAGACCTGGCCAAGATTTCGTGGTGAGAATTTCGATAACATTTCATCTTCCAACATTGCATTAATCGATAAATTTCCTGCTGAAGGACCTGTGATCAAATGGCAGTATGAACTCGGGGAAGGGCATGGTGGCGCTGCCATCTACAAGGGCAAGGTCTATATTCTTGATTACAACGAGGAATTGAGGGCAGATATGCTGCGCTGTTTCGACCTCGTAAATGGCACGGAGCTTTGGCGCAGGTGGTACAAGGTACCCGTAAAAAGAAACCACGGGATGTCAAGAACCGTTCCGGCTGTAACTGAAAATTATATTCTTACCATGGGCCCAAGGGGGCATGTTATGTGCGTTGACAGGGAAAGCGGTGATTTTTTGTGGGGACTCAACCTTGTAAAGGATTTTGGTTCTGAGGTTCCTTTCTGGTATACAGGCCAATGTCCGCTTATCGATGACAACAAAGCTATTCTGGCCGTTGGCGGAACAAGCCTTTTGATCGCAGTAGATTGCAAAACAGGTGATATGGTCTGGCAAACTCCAAACGAGCCAGGCTGGGGGATGTCTCATTCTTCTGTTATGCCCTATACCTTCAAAGGAACGAAAATGTATGTCTATAGCGCTATCGGCGGGGCATGCGGCATCGCAGCCGAAGGACCCGATGCCGGAAAATTACTTTGGACCGCTCCCGAGTGGAAGCAAAATGTAATTGCTCCTTCACCGGTCTGCCTGCCAGATGGAAAAATTTTCCTTTCTGCCGGTTACGGTGCCGGTTCCATGGTCTTGCAGTTATCCTACGACGGGTCGGCTTTTTCAACAAAGGTGATACAGGAATATACGCCAAAGGATGGTCTGGCAAGTGAACAACAAACACCACTGGTTTTCCAGGGCCACCTGATCGGTATCCTACCTAAAGATGCCGGCCCCTTGCGGAATGAAATGATTTGCATCAACCCGCAGGATTTTACCAGCGTGGTTTGGTCCAGCGGACAAACAGTAAGGTTTGGTCTTGGACCCTTTATGATCGCTGATAACAAACTCTTTATCCTTAGCGATGACGGTACACTGACAATCGCAGTGCCTTCAGTTAAGGAATACATTGAACTTGACAGCTACAAGGTGATACCCGAAGGCGCAGATGCCTGGGCTCCGATTGCAGTTGCTGACGGGTATATGGTACTGAGGGATTCAAAAACCATGATTTGTATGGATATGGCCAAAAACAGGAACTAATAAGCAATGAGCAAAAGGAACATATCTTTAATTACAGGCCTGATCATTGGAGGAATCGTAGCCGTGATCGTTGTGGACTACCTGCACAACAGACCCGGCAGGCTTGGAAAAAATCCATATGAATTCAGTGTGGATGAATACACTTACGTCGATCCTGAACTTATCAACTACAAAGAGACCAAAAACCTGCCTGTTACAGGATATAAACCTGAAGGAATAGATGTTTACAGGGACAGGATCTGGCTGGCAGGCGAAAACATGCTCCAGGTAATCGGTGTTTCCGGCGTGCAATATGTTAAAAAGGAGATCGAAGGAACAGCTTATGCAATCAGTGCAACGCCACATGGTCTCTTTATTTGTTTCGAAAACCATATCTCAAAATATACACTGGAAGGAGAATTTTTGGAAAAATGGGATTCACCGGGAAGACAATGTGTCTTTACTTCTGTTGCAGCGTCGGAAAATTATCTTTTTGTTGCCGATGCCGGGAACAGGCGTGTGTTACGGTATGATTTTGAGGGTTCACTGCTGGGGGAATTTGAAGGTACCTCGAAAAGCAGTATAGGTCATGGATTTATTATTCCGAGTCCGAATTTCGACCTGGTGGTGAATGCTGAAAACGAATTATGGGTAGTAAATCCCGGGAAACATGCCCTGGAGAATTATTCTGAAGACGGGACTTTGAAAGCTTCATGGCAAAACAGCTCTATGAAAATAGAGGGTTTTACAGGCTGCTGCAATCCAGCCGAAATCGCGGTGCTGCCCGATGGGTCTTTTGTGACAAGTGAAAAGGGATTGATAAGGATAAAGATCCATGATAAGGCAGGGAAACTAAAAAGTGTGGTGGCACCTCCGGATAAATTCGAAAAAGAAGGTAAAGCCCCGGAAGTGGCAGTTGATCAGAATGGTGTGATATATGCATTGGATTTCGACAGGAGTATGATACGGGTATTTGAGCGAAATTAAATTTTTTGGCCTGAGTGGTTCTTCGTCCCCTTTTGTGCAACATTCAAAAAAGGGCATTTCACAAGAACACAAGGGTGCTCGGAAAAACACAGGGAAACTATGGGAATGAACCGGAATGAGTTTTTAAGATCGATCGGAAGGGCATCCATCCTTGGAGGAATAGGACTGCTGCTTGCTGTATTTTATAAAAATGATAAAATAACAAGCTATTCTGATTGCACGGACAATTTTTTTTGTAAAAAATGTAAAAGTCTGAATAATTGTTCATTGCCCGAGGCATTAAAAGAGAGGAATAATGGCAGAGGATAAATCATACAACAGGCGGAATTTCATCCAGAAAGGCGCAAGGCTTACTCTTGGATTGTCCCTTGCAGGCGTAGGGACACTCGCAGCAGTGAATTCAGGGACTGATAAGTATGTCTGGCAGATCGACCCCTTCAAATGTACCCAGTGCGGCAGGTGTGCCACCGACTGCGTTTTGTCACCTTCAGCGGTTAAATGTGTTCATGCCTTCGATTTGTGTGGGTATTGCAACCTTTGTGGCGGCTATTTCAAACCTGGCGTTACAAAGCTCGAGACCAGTGCCGAAAACCAGCTTTGCCCGGCAGCCGCTATTGACAGGAAATTTATTGAAGAACCCTATTTTGAATATGTCATAGATGAGAAATTATGCATTGGCTGTGCCAAATGCGTAAAGGGTTGCGGTTCTTTTGGCAATGGTTCACTTCATCTTCAGATCAGGCATGACCTGTGTATGAACTGCAACCAATGCTCCATCGCAAGAGTATGTCCATCCGATGCGATCAGCAGGGTGCCGGCAAATGATCCTTACAGGATAAAGGGAGATTTCGTGTTTACAAATCAGGAAAAACAGGAGGGATGAGAGAGAAATCATTTAAATTACTGCTGTTTATAATCCTGGTTTTTGCAATGGGATCCGTGCATGGACAGCAACGCTTTCCAAAACCGGAGTTCGAAACGGGCTATGAGCAGCCATCCACAAGCACTCCCGAACCCAGGGCTGCTGTGCTTGAATTTGCCGATGTACTGATCCTTTTCCTGGTCCTTTCCCTTGCCACCTGGCTCGTGATTAAGCGTAGATCCCGAAGGGGAATTCTGTGGCTCTCAGTTTTCACCCTGATCTATTTCGGGTTTTACAGGAATGGCTGCATATGCTCCATCGGCTCGATACAGAATGTAACACTCGCCATATTCGATCCTGCATATAAAATATCCATAAGCGTTCTGATCTTCTTTCTGCTGCCTCTTGTATTTGCACTGTTTTATGGACGCACCTTCTGTGCGGCTGCCTGCCCCCTCGGAGCCATACAGGACCTTGTGGTCATTCATCCTGTCTCAATTAACAGCTGGTTGAGAAAGACTTTATCATTTGTTCCCCATATCTACCTCGGACTTGCTGTCCTTTTTGCAGCCACCGGGACCGATTTCATCATTTGCAGGTACGATCCTTTTGTGGGGATCTTCCGGATGGACGGGCCGTATACAATGATTGTACTTGGGATCGCCTTCCTTCTTCTCGGGCTATTCTTTGCAAGGCCCTACTGCAGGGTATTTTGTCCGTACGGCGTTCTGCTTGGCTGGATGTCAAGGTTTTCAGGAAAGCATATGACCATTACTCCCTCGCAATGCATCTCCTGCAAGCTTTGTGCAGATTCCTGTCCATTCGATGCGATCAATGTTCCCAATGATGAAAAGATCAGAACTGAAAACACGGTTCGCAGATCTGTGAGAAACTATGTGATCTTTGGCTTGCTCCTTCCGCTATGGGTCCTGCTTGGAGGCCTATCTGTATCTTCCGCACATGTATTTCTTTCAAAGGCCAACCCTGATGTATACCTCTCTGAATTGCTCATCGCAAGGCCCGAACTTAAAGCAGATCCTGACAACCTCGACATCCAGGCTTTTCTTGAATCAGGTAAATCGATGGATCAGCTCGTGCAGGAAGCCTCTGTGATACGTACAAAATTTAAAAAAGGAGGGTGGTTCCTTGGCGGATACCTTGGACTTGTACTCGGAATTATGATCATGAACCAGTTCCTCCTGAAAAGCAGGAAGGATTATGAGCCCCATAAGGGCGATTGTTTTAGTTGCGGGCGATGCATGGATTATTGTCCCGTCGATAAAAAGTTTTAAAATGAACCAGGAAGAAAAATTAAAGCTTGCCGGGAAGGTGATGCAGATCGCGGGAATATTCTCTCTCGTTGTGGCATCATTGCTGATCATAAATTTTGTTCAGCTCAAAAAATATAAACCCCTCGAGAGCAATGCCCTGAATATGCTTGTGGCACAGTTGAAGAACGATCCGGGGAATGAGCAGCTTCGTGAAGAGATCCGTGACTTCGACCTGATGGTGAGGAAAGCCTATTTCACAACCGAATGGCAGGTAAAAACAGGGACCTTCATGCTGCTTGTCGGGGGAATTCTTTTTGCCCTTTCCCTGAAGGTATATACTGACATGAAACACAGGATTGCTCCACCTGATCCGGACAAGGAAGATTTTTTTATTGCAAGAAAGAATTCAATGCGCTGGCTTGTGGTCTCAGGAGTACTGATCTTTGGATTGGCCCTTGGAGCGGCTTTTTCCTCAAATGATTACCTGTCGGGCTACTTCAGCAGCAGCAATGTTTCCGAAGTTCTGCCCCAAACGGATACATCCATCCAGGTGATACAGATCGTCGATTCAGGTGTTGGGAACGAAGCCGGGACCGGCGATGACCTGGCTGCAGGGAAGCTGGCAGAACCGAACATGGAAGGTGATAAGGGCTCAGTAGCCGAAAAAACTGTTCAGGGTGAAAAGCCTTTCGGACTGGCAGAATTCAAACTCAATCACAATTCCTTCAGGGGTCCGATGGGACTCGGAGTATCTTACCATAAGAACATCCCGGTTTCATGGGATGGCAGCTCAGGTACGAATGTGCTTTGGAAGGTAGCTGTCTCTAAGCATGGCTATAATTCACCTGTGATATGGGGTAAGCGTATCTTTATTGCCGGTGCCGATGCTGAAGCAAGGATCGTAACTTGCTATGACAGGAATACAGGACAGCTGCTTTGGGAGAAAAAGGCCGATAATATCCCCGGATCACCCGCTGTAATGCCGAAAGTAACTGACGATACAGGGCTTTCTGCACCCACCATGGCATGCGATGGGTACAGGGTGTACGCGATTTTTGCAACGGGCGACATCATTGCATTCGACCTTGAGGGGAACAGGGTATGGGCCAGGAATCTTGGTGTGCCCAGGAACCACTATGGCCATTCTTCGTCCCTCATGGTATGGGACGGAAAAGTGATTGTACAGTATGACACCGGGAGCGGGGGAAGGATGCTTTCCATAGCTGGTGCCAGCGGTGAAACAGTCTGGGATATCAGGCGCGACAATAATATTTCCTGGGCTTCGCCAATCCTTGCTGAGATCGATGGCAAAATGCAGGTGATCACCAATACCGATCCCAATGTCGCCGGGTACAATGTCGCAACAGGAGAGGAACTATGGAAATTAAAGGTTATGATGGGAGAAGTGGGCCCTTCATGTGCGTATTCCGATGGACTTGTTTTTGCCAATAATGAATATGCCAGCCTGGTGGCGATAAAGCCGGGAGCAGAAGCAACTGTGGAGTGGGAGAATTATGATTACCTCTCCGAAGCCGCCAGTCCGGTTGCAAAGGATGGACTTTTATACCTGGCAACCAGTTATGGTGTGCTCGTGTGTTATGATGCAAAAACAGGGACAAAAGCCTGGGAAAAGGATTTTGGCACCGCACTATACAGCTCCCCGGTGATCGCTGAGAACAAGGTTTATATAATGGATAATTCAGGGGTGATGCATATTTTGAAAGCAGACAGGACAGGAACATTGATCGCAGAACCGGAACTTGGCGAAAGATCATTTGCCATTCCTGCTTTTGCCGACGGAAGAATATATATAAGGGGAACAGAAAGTCTGTATTGTATTGGAGAATAGGGAATGAATAACGGGCAGTTTGAAATTGACAAAATAGTGGATAGACTCGGCAGGAGCCAGTCATCTGTGATCCCGATATTGCAGGCTATCCAGGGAAAATTTAACTACCTCCCCGAAGAAGCCTTGCGGCGTGTATGTGAAATATCAGACATTACACCGGCAATGATCACCGGGGTTGCAAGTTTTTATTCTCAATTCAGGTTCAAACCGGCAGGGGAGCACATGATCAAAGTTTGTGTTGGAACAGCCTGCCATGTAAAAGGTGCGGAACAGGTCTATGATTCATTGCGCCGTGAACTAAAACTTAATGAAGGACAGGATACATCTGAAAATGGTAAATACACTGTTGAGAAGGTAAATTGCCTGGGCTGCTGTACCCTTGCACCGGTCGTGCAGATCGATAACATTACCTACGGGCACGTTGCTTCAGGCAGTGTGATGAAGGTAATCGACGATTTTGAAGAGCAGAAGGACGGAAGCAGCAGGCGAAGATTCAGGAAAGCCTCCGGAGAGGAAATCCAGGGAGAGATCCGTATCGGGCTCGGATCATGCTGCGTTGCAAGCGGAAGCGACGAAATCCGGGATGCCGTAAAAAACAGCCTGGACAGGAACAGCCTGAATGTAAAGCTTAAGCATGTGGGCTGCGTGGGAATGTGTCACCAGGTGCCGCTGGTCGAGGTTGTGCCGGTGGAAGGGGAGACGATCCTCTATTCAAAAGTTAAGGCTGTGGATGTTGACCAGATCATACGATCGCATTTCAAAGCAAAAGGATTATTAAACAGGATCAGGGAGAAAGTTGTACATACGATTGGCAGTATTGTCGATGAAGAGAGCTTATCGGGAGTTGAAAGATATTCCCTTGATATCAGGGAAAAACATGTCGCAGCCTTTCTCGACAGGCAGGTGCCAATTGCAACGGAATACCGGGGCGTTATCAACCCGGTGGATATCAAAGAGTACAAGGAACGGCAGGGATTTGTTGCCCTGAAAAAAAGCCTGAAAAAAGAGCCCCGGGAGATCATTGATGAAATAAAGGAAAGCGGTATCAGGGGAAGAGGGGGAGCAGGTTTCCCTACAGGGATAAAATGGCAGATGGTGGCCGACCAGGTTTCAAAGGAAAAATATGTGATATGTAACGGGGATGAAGGCGATCCCGGTGCATTCATGGACAGGATGCTGCTGGAATCATATCCATACAGGATCATTGAAGGGATCATTGTTGCAGGCTATTGTGTGGGTGCCGGTAAAGGACTTTTATATATAAGGGCCGAATATCCGCTGGCGGTTAAACGGGTACAGCAGGCACTTGAACAATGTTACATCGAAGGGATCCTTGGAAAGAACATCCTCGGCTCAGGTTTTGATTTTGAGCTATCCATATACCAGGGAGCCGGAGCCTTTGTTTGCGGGGAAGAAACCGCACTCCTTGCATCCATTGAAGGAAAACGCGGCTTCCCCAGGATGCGGCCTCCTTTCCCTGCACAAAAAGGTCTTTGGGAAAAACCTACACTCGTGAATAACACGGAAACCTTTGCCCAGATTGCTTACATACTCAGGCACGGAGCCGGGGCATTTAATGGAGTGGGAGTGGAAAGATCAAAAGGTACCAAGGTATTTGCCCTTGCCGGAAAAGTAGCCAGGGGAGGTTTGATCGAGGTTCCAATGGGAATGACAATCCGGGAAGTTGTGGAAGAGATCGGCGGTGGTGTAGCCAATGGTCGTGCATTTAAAGCGATACAGATCGGAGGTCCTTCCGGTGGCTGTATTCCTGCTTCAATGTCGGATACGCCAATAGATTTCGAATCTCTGAACGCTGTTGGCGCCATGATGGGCTCAGGCGGGATGGTGGTGCTGGATGATACTGACTGCATGGTCGACATGGCCAAATATTTCTTGTCATTCACACAGAATGAATCCTGCGGTAAATGTACCTTCTGCAGGATCGGAACAAAAAGAATGCTGGATATACTGGTGAAGATAACTTCAGGAAAAGGAGTTCCGGGCGACCTTGACGAACTTGAAAAACTGGCTGAGTGGACCACCAAGGGAAGCCTCTGCGGTCTTGGAAAAACAGCTCCGAATCCGATCCGTACTACACTGGCATTTTTCAGGGATGAATACGAGGCACATATTAATGGCGTGTGTCCCACCGGAAAATGCAAGGAGATGATCCATTACGAGATCACTGACGATTGTATCGGCTGTACCCTATGTGCCCAGGATTGCCCTGTGGACGCGATCCCTTTCAAACCCCATGAGAAACATGAAATAAACCTGGACCTGTGTATTAAATGCGACGGCTGCAGGCAGGTATGCCCGGAGAATGCAGTAATAACGATATAGAATGAATATGATCATTGCGATCCTTTGTACCTTTTTGCGTAATAACGAAATATTCAGCACGCTTAATCCAACAGTACAGGAGAAAACAGGCACAGGTTTTTCTATAAAATGATTGAAAAGTGTTAAAATTATCAATAAATAATAAGCAGGTTTCTGTTCCCGAGGGACTCTCGGTCATGGGTGCAGCACGTCTCAAGGGCTTAGATATTCCCTCCATGTGCTACCGCGAAGGAAAGCCTCATTTTACTTCCTGCATGATCTGTATGGTGAAAGACAACAAGACCGGAAAACTTTTCCCTTCCTGTTCCGTCAAAGCGCTCGAGGGAATGGATATCATCACCCGCGACGATGAGATTGAAGAAGCAAGAAGGACGGCCCTGGAACTCCTGCTCAGCGATCATGTAGGCGATTGTGAAGCACCCTGCCAGCTTACCTGCCCTGCACACATGGACATCCCGCTGATGAACCGTCTCCTGGCTGAAGGGAAATTCCT